>CAZCJB010000001.1:0-22269 GCA_964498795.1 uncultured Rubrivivax sp.
CTGAGCATCTCGCGGTCATTGACAAGCATGACAGGCGCATCGGCACACGCGCCCAAGCATTCGCTGGGTTGCACCGTGAACATGCCATCCGCGGTGGTGCCGTAGGGCTCCACACCGAGGCGTTTGCATACATGATCCAAGGCCTTGTCACCCTGTCGAAGCTGGCAAGGCAGATTGGTGCAGACATTGAGCTTGTATTTGCCCACAGGCTGCTGGTTGTACATGTTGTAAAACGTGGTGACTTCGCGAACTGCCACGGGCGCCATGCCCAGGTAGTCTGCGATGGCCTCTTCGGCCTCGGCAGTCACATGCCCTTGTTCATGCTGGACGATCGAAAGACACGCCATCACCGCCGACTGTCTTTGATCTGCAGGATATTTGGCCACTTCCTTCGCGAAGCGCCCCAGGGTGGATTCGGATAGCTTCATCATCGATCAATATCACCAAACACGAGGTCCATGGTGCCTATGACGGCCACGGCATCTGCAAGCATGTGGCCACGGGTCATCTCATCCAATGCCGCCAAATGCGGGAACCCAGGCGGGCGCAACTTCATGCGATACGGTTTGTTGGCACCATCGCTGATGAGGTAGACACCGAATTCGCCCTTGGGGTGTTCGACAGCCGCATAGGCCTCACCCTCGGGCACATGAAAGCCCTCGGAGAAGAGCTTGAAATGGTGGATCAACTCTTCCATGCTCGACTTCATCGCCACACGTGATGGAGGAGCCACCTTGTGGTTATCGGTGATCACCGGGCCGGGATTCTTGCGCAGCCAGTCCACGCATTGCGCAATGATGCGATTGCTCTGACGCAACTCTTCGATCCGCACCAAGTAACGATCGTAAGTGTCGCCCGTGGTGCCCACCGGGACATCGAAATCCAGCTGCGCATAGGCATCATAGGGCTGCGTCTTGCGCAAGTCCCAGGCCACACCTGAACCGCGCAACATCGGACCGGTGAAACCCAGGTTCAAAGCACGCTCGGGCGTGACCACACCGATGCCCACGGTGCGCTGCTTCCAGATCCGGTTGTCGGTGAGCAGTGTCTCGTAATCGTCGACGTTTTTGGGGAACCGCTGACAGAAGTCGTCGATGTAATCGAGCAAACTGCCCTGACGATTGGCGTTCAACGCACGGATGGCCTTTTCATTCTTGATGCGGCTGACCTTGTACTGTGGCATCGAATCGGGCAGATCCCGGTAGACACCGCCCGGCCGGAAGTAAGCCGCATGCATGCGCGCTCCAGACACGGCCTCGTACATATCGAACAAATCCTCACGCTCACGAAACGCGTAGATGAGGATGTTCATCGCGCCACAATCCAGCCCGTGCGCGCCCAACCACAAGAGGTGGTTCAGCAGCCGCGTGATTTCCGCAAACATGACCCGGATGTACTGGGCACGCAACGGCACTTCAAGTCCCAACAACTTCTCAATGGCCAAGCAGTACGCGTGCTCATTGGCCATCATCGACATGTAGTCGAGACGGTCCATGTAGGGCAGCGACTGGATGTAGGTCTTGGACTCGGCCAGCTTTTCGGTCGCACGATGCAAGAGGCCAATATGCGGATCAGCCCGTTGAATCACCTCGCCGTCAAGCTCAAGCACCAGGCGCAACACACCGTGTGCGGCCGGGTGCTGCGGACCAAAGTTCAGCGTGTAATTTTTGATCTCAGCCATGGTCAGTGCATCCCGCCGTATTGGTCTTCACGCACGACGCGCGGGGTGTTTTCCCGAGGTTCGATGGACACCGGCTCATAGACCACGCGTTGGGTTTGCGGGTCGTAACGCATTTCGACATGGCCCGACACCGGGAAATCCTTGCGAAGTGGATGCCCAATGAAACCGTAATCCGTCAGGATGCGGCGCAAGTCTTCATGCCCATCAAAGACGATGCCGAACAAGTCGAAGGCCTCCCGCTCGAACCAATTGGCGGCTGTCCACAGTGAAGTGACCGAGGCAACGGCGGGGAGGTCATCGTCGGGAGCGAACACCTTGATGCGCACACGCCAGTTGTGGGTGACGCTCAGCAGGTGCACCACCACCGCAAAACGCAAACCCTCCCAGGGCTGGTTCTTGTACTGGGAATAGTCGACCCCGCACAAATCGATGAGCTGCTCAAACTTGAGCGATGGATCATCGCGCAGGTCCCTCATCACGTCGAAATAATCTTGGGCGGAGACTCCGACCGTCAATTCACCCAATGCGTTCTGAACAGACAACAGCTTGGAGCCGAGCCGCGTCTCCATCGCCTGACGAAGTTGTATAAGCTTTTGCGTCATGTCCGAGCAATCGTGTTTTCACGCCGGATCTTGGCCTGCAATTGCAGGATGCCGTAAAGAAGCGCCTCGGCGGTGGGTGGACAACCCGGCACATACACATCGACCGGCACGATTCGATCGCAACCTCGTACCACCGAGTAGCTGTAGTGGTAGTAGCCACCCCCGTTGGCGCAAGACCCCATACTGATCACCCAACGAGGCTCTGCCATCTGGTCATAGACCTTGCGCATGGCGGGGGCCATCTTGTTGCACAGCGTGCCAGCCACCACCATAAGATCACTTTGACGCGGACTGGGTCGAAACAACATTCCAAATCGGTCGATGTCATATCGGGCCGCACCCGCATGCATCATCTCCACCGCGCAGCAGGCCAAGCCGAAGGTCATGGGCCACAGCGATCCGGTCTTGGACCAATTGACAAGCTTGTCCACCGATGTGGTGATGAAGCCCTCTTTCAGTACACCTTCAATGCCCATAGTTGTGTCCCAAGCCCTCTCATTCCCAATCCAGGGCACCCTTTTTCCATTCGTAGGCAAAGCCAACGACCAGGATGCCCAGGAAGACCATCATGGCCCAGAAACCTGACGCTCCGATGTCACGCAAGGACACTGCCCAAGGAAACAGGAACGCGATTTCGAGGTCAAACAAAATGAAAAGAATGGCCACGAGGTAGTAGCGCACGTCGAACTTCATTCGTGCGTTTTCGAAGGCCTCAAATCCACATTCGTAGGGGCTGTTCTTGGCGACATCGGGCCGGTTGGGACCGAACAGAAAGCCCAAGATTTGAGGCACTACGCCGACACCAATCCCCACAAGGATGAAAAGGATGACCGGTAGGTATTCTTGAAGGTTCATCATCGGTCCGTCAGTTAGCAGTCAGTTGAACAGCAGGCACAAAAAAAGCGCGCCCGGCAGAAGTTCGATGGAACTTCAACTGGCGCGCCCCTGGCTGACACAACCGGTGTCAGGGCGCTGTGAACCGAGTCCTTCAGACTCTGGGACACAAAGTGCTCCTTTTTGGTGCCGACGGCGAGACTCGAACTCGCACAGCTTTCGCCACTACCCCCTCAAGATAGCGTGTCTACCAATTTCACCACGTCGGCGGATTAAAACTTCACCCGACTTCTCCCTCGGTTAGAGGTGTCTGTCTCATCGCCTCAAATTCTAGCGTCAAATGTGGCGCAGACGACTTCGAGCCACTTTGATCAAGGTCAGATCAACGGGACGCGGCAGAAGCCGCGGGCGTTGCCGTGCTCGGACCGGCGGGCACGGCGCCAGGGATGACTCCCACCGCGGGTCCAGAGGCTGCTGCTGAGGCCGCCGCTGCCGGCTGATCCAGCACACTTCCACCGGCCGCACTTCCTCGCGAGGAGGAGTTGCTAGACATGAACGCCAGGGCCAAGGTGCAGCAGAAAAATACAGTCGCACACAAGGCCGTCGTGCGCGACAAAAAGTTGGCACTGCCGGTGGCGCCAAAAAGACTGCCTGAAGCGCCACTCCCAAACGACGCGCCCATGTCGGCCCCTTTGCCATGCTGAATCAGCACCAGGCCGATCATGGTCAGCGCAGACAGCAGTTGCAAGACAAGGACCAAGGTCATCCAAAATTGCATGATGAAAATACTCCAGGGTAATTTCGACTGGGATTCAAAGGGATGCGCTGCGCGGTCAACCCGCCGCGCGGCAAATGGCGACAAAATCTTCGGCCTTGAGCGCAGCCCCGCCCACCAAGGCGCCATCAATGTCGGGTTGGGCAAACAGCGCATGGGCGTTGTCGGGCTTGACGCTCCCGCCATACAGCAAGGTCATGGACTCTGCGCGAGACGTGGCCGCACGCAACTGCGCGCGCAAGGTGCCATGCACCTCCTGGGCTTGTTCGGGCGTGGCCGTCTTGCCCGTCCCAATGGCCCACACGGGCTCATAGGCCACCACCATTTCACCCGCACAATGAGCCAGTGCATGAATGACCGCGGAGAGCTGCCGTTTGACCACACTTTCGGTGAGGCCTGCTTCGCGTTCAGACAGCGTCTCACCAACACACACGATGGGCGTGACCCCGTGGGCCAACGCGGCCTTGGCTTTTTCAGCCACCAGAGCATCGCTCTCTCCATGCAGCGCGCGCCTCTCAGAATGCCCCACGATCACGTAGCGGCATCCAAACTCGGCGAGCATCCGGGCTGACACCTCACCGGTGTAGGCGCCCTGCTCGTGCACCGAGCAGTCCTGTGCACCCCATCGCAAGCCACTGGACGCCAACGCCACCGCTGCTTCAGAGAGGTAGGGAAAAGGCGGACACACAGCCACATCACAGACAAAGGGCCGGGCGTCCAGGACCCCAACCATCAGGGTGGCATTGGCGGGGCGGCTCCCGTGCATTTTCCAGTTGCCCACGACCAATTTGCGACGCGTCATAAACTTCAGCTCCAACGCAGGACGATCTTGCCCACATGCACGCTCGACTCCATCAAGGCGTGCGCTCGCGCCGCATCCACGGCGTCAAACACCTGATGGATCACCGGCTTGACCTGACCCGATTCGAGCAGCGGCCACACCCGCTGCTTGAGCGCTTGCGCCAACAATGCTTTGTAGGCGATCGGACGAGGACGCAGCGTAGAACCGGTAAGTGCGATACGTTTGCGTAACAGCAGGCCAGAGTCGATGGCGCTTTGGTGCCCTCCTTGCGTGGCGATCACTGCGATGCGGCCATCTTCGGCCACACATTGCAGTTCTCGACCGATGTAGTCACCAGCGACCATGTCGAGCACGACATCCGCTCCCTTGCCACTGGTGATCCGCTTCACTTCGGCCACGAAATCTTGGGTCTTGTAATTGATGGCGTGGTCTGCGCCCAACGCGATGCAGGCCTGGCATTTGTCATCAGAACCCGCGGTCACGATCACACGGCTGCCCAGGGCCTTTGCCAACGCAATGGCTGTGACGCCAATGCCACTGGAGCCACCTTGCACCAGCAGCGTCTCGCCGGGCGCCAGGCGGGCAATTTCAAAGACGTTTTGCCAGACTGTGAAGAAGGTCTCCGGCAAGGCTGCAGCCTCGATGTCGGATAACCCTGCAGGCACAGGCAGGCACTGCACGATGGGTGCCACACAGTACTGCGCATATCCACCACCCGCCACCAAGGCGCAGACGCGGTCACCCAACGCGAAGCCCGCGGCCGCCAATTCAGCCGCGTCGCCCGCCATCACCGTGCCTGCGATCTCCAGGCCTGGCAGGTCTGAGACACCTGGAGGCATGGGATAGAGGCCCTTGCGCTGCAAGACATCCGGACGGTTGACCCCGCTGGCACTCACCCTCACGAGCATCTCACCAGACAGGGGCTGCGGTACCGGCCTCTGGCACGGTCGCAACACGTCGGGACCGCCCGGCTGGGCGATCTCGATCGCGTTCATGCCCTCACTCACGACAGTGGTCCGACGCCAACTTACTCGTGCGAGCCCGTGGGCGCGGCAGGCGCAGCTGGAGGCACATCGGCAGACGAGGCCGGTGCGCCAGCAGCGCCTTCAGCGTGTTCACGCGGCTCGCGACGAGGACGATCGCCTCGGTCTCCACGATCACCGCGGTCGCCTCGATCACGGCGCGGGCCTCGGTCGCCTCCTTCACGGCGAGGACGCTCTTCTTCAACCCAGCCTTCCGGCTTGTCGAGCAGGGCCTTCATGGACAGCTTGATGCGACCTTTGTCATCGGTCTCCAACACCTTGACCTTGATGACCTGCCCTTCGCTGAGGTAATCACTCACCTGCTCCACACGCTCGTAGGCGATTTGGCTGATGTGCAGCAAACCGTCCTTGCCAGGCAGGATGTTGACGAGTGCACCAAAGTCCAACAACTTGGTCACCGGGCCTTCGTAGACCTTGCCCACTTCAGCTTCGGCTGTGATTTCGGTGATGCGGCGCTTGGCCACTTCGGCCTTGTCGGCGTCGGTCGAGGCGATGGTGATGGTGCCGTCTTCGCTGATGTCGATGGTGCAACCGGTCTCCTCGGTCAGCGCGCGGATGGTGGCGCCACCCTTGCCGATGACGTCGCGGATCTTCTCCGGGTTGATCTTCATGGAGTACAGACGCGGGGCGAATTGGCTGACCTCGGTTTTGGCTTCGCCCATGGCTTCCACCATCTTGCCCAAGATGTGCAAGCGGGCTTCCTTGGCTTGGGCCAATGCCACTTGCATGATCTCCTTGGTGATGCCTTGAATCTTGATATCCATCTGCAAGGCCGTAATACCTGCTGTCGAGCCGGCCACCTTGAAGTCCATATCGCCCAAGTGATCCTCGTCACCCAAGATGTCGGTCAACACGGCAAAGCGGTTGCCGTCTTTGATCAGACCCATGGCAATGCCGGCCACGTGGGCCTTCATGGGCACGCCCGCGTCCATCAGCGCCAAACAGCCGCCGCACACCGAGGCCATGGAGGACGAACCGTTGCTCTCGGTGATCTCGCTCACCACACGCAAGGTGTAGGGGAACTCTTCTTTGGAGGGCAACGCGGCCACAAGAGCGCGCTTGGCCAGGCGACCGTGTCCAATTTCGCGACGCTTGGGGCTGCCCACACGACCCGTTTCGCCCGTGGCAAACGGAGGCATGTTGTAGTGAAGCATGAAGCGGTCTTCGAACTCGCCGGCCAGGGCATCAATGCGCTGAGCATCGCGCTCAGTGCCCAAGGTCGCCACCGCCAATGCTTGAGTTTCGCCACGGGTAAACAGCACCGAACCGTGGGTGCGGGGCAGCACCGAGGTGCGAATCTCAATCGGACGCACCGTGCGGGTGTCACGCCCGTCAATGCGAGGCTCACCTGCCAAAATCTGGCTGCGGACGATGCGGGCTTCAATCTCAAACAGCAGCGCTTCGACTTTGACCTCATCAAACTCGACGCCTTCGGCCTTCAGGGCCGCCTTGGCGTTGGCATAGGCCTCGCGGCATGCCTGCGTACGGGCCTGCTTGCTACGGATTTGATAGGCCGCACGCAAAGGGCCCTCGGCCAGTCCGTTGATCTTGGCAATGAATGCCTCGTCTTTGACCGGCGGCACCCAAGTGCCGGCACCGAGCCACTCGGGCTTGCCCGCGTCCCGGACCAAGTCGTTGATTGCGGCAATGGCCACGTTGCCTTGCTCGTGGCCGAAAACCACAGCACCCAGCATCACTTCTTCACTCAGCTGGTCGGCCTCAGACTCCACCATCAAGACGGCTGCTTCGGTGCCTGCCACCACGAGGTCGAGCTGGCTGTCGGCCAACTGGGCCTTGCCCGGGTTGAGGATGTATTGGCCGTTGACATAGCCCACGCGTGCGGCCCCAATGGGACCGTTGAATGGAATGCCACTGACCGAAAGAGCGGCGCTCGAGGCGATCATGGCGGCAATGTCGGCCTGCACTTCAGGGTTCAGGCTGAGCACATGGACGACCACCTGAACCTCGTTGAAAAAACCGTCCGGGAACAGGGGGCGAATCGGGCGGTCAATGAGTCGGCTGGTCAGCGTCTCCAGCTCGCTGGGACGGCCTTCGCGCTTGAAAAAGCTCCCAGGGATTTTGCCTGCGGCATAGGTCTTTTCGAGATAGTCGACTGTCAGCGGGAAAAAGTCTTGACCGGGCTTGGCATTTTTGGCTGCCACCACCGTGGCCAGCACCACTGTGCCTTCGATGTCCACCAGCACGGCACCCGTGGCTTGACGGGCAATCTCGCCCGTCTCCATGCGAACGGTGTGGGGACCCCACTGAAAGGTTTTGGTCACTTTGTTGAACATGCTCATGGCTTGTCTTTCGTCGTCATGGGGTGCAAAAACGCCCTGCACCCCGAAGGCTGGAGACTGTGAGTCGAATCAACAATGCCATTCCAAAGCGGCTGCAGACCAGCGGCTTTGGAATGACACAGCAGTTGTTCGCACCCTGGCTGTCTCCGAAGATCAGGCGAACACTCGAAGAGTCTTCGCCCGATGTCTGGATTCTTATTTGCGCAGGCCGAGCTTTTGGATGAGCGCGGTGTAGCGATCCGCATCTTTGCCCTTGAGGTAGGACAAGAGACGTTTGCGCTGATTGACCATCTTCAACAGGCCACGGCGACCATGGTGGTCTTTGGCGTGGGTCTTGAAGTGGGGCGTGAGTTCGTTGATGCGGGCCGTCAACAGGGCCACTTGAACTTCAGGAGATCCGGTATCGGCAGCGCCGCGGGCATTGGCCTTGATGATGTCGGCCTTTTGGGTGGTGCTCATGGTCATGGAAGATTTCCTCCCACGTAGAAACCAGCCACGACCCCTCAAAGACGAGGCGTCACGACGGTTTCCGGTTCTACTTGCGAACGCGGGTGAAACCGACCCACGCCGTGCCTGTGTCAGCCAGACGAAGTCCGACAAACTCAACAATGATACCAGACCCTTGGTTCTCACGTCCTGAGGGCCCCAGCCAGGCGGGCCAGGCCGGCGTCCAATCGGGCTGGATCCCGCGAAGCGAAGCACCAACGCAACCACCCCTCCCCTTCAGGCCCAAACGCAGCGCCTGGTGCCAGGCCCAGGCCATGGACCGCCACCAAATGCTTGGCGAAGGCCAAAGAATCGCTTTGACCTGGCACCCTCAGGAACGCGTACATGCCGCCCAAGGGCAAGGCCACCTCGACTCCCGACAGGGATTGCAGCCCCCTCACCAACCGATCTCGGCAAGCACGCATGCGACCGCGAAGAGCAGGCACGGTCTCATCCGCTTGGCCCAATGCCTGACAAGCCGCACGCTGCACAAAGACCGGCGCGCACGAGGTGTTGAACTCCGTCAATTTCCCCAGGGCGTCCACGACCGACGACGGTACAACCATCCAGCCCAGACGCCATCCAGTCATCAGGAAACTCTTTGAAAAGCTGTGAATCACGAGGACTCGATCCTCAGGTTGCGCCAGGTCCAAGAAGCTCGGTGCTGCAGGTGCATCGGCGAAGTAGAGTCGCTCGTACACCTCATCGGCCACGATCCAAGTCCCTGTGTGGCGGCAATGGTCCAAAATCTCGCGCTGCTCCTGGGCGCTGAGCGTCCAGCCTGTGGGGTTGTTGGGCGCATTGACCAAAAAGACCTTGGTGCGAGCCGTCACCGTCTCGCGCAAGCGGCCCAGGTCCAATGACCACACGCCGTTCACTGCGTTCAAGGGCAGGCGCCTCACTTGAGCCCCCAAAATCTGTGGTTGCGCGGTGAGGTTGGGCCACACCGGTGTCACAGCCACCACCTCGTCGCCGGGCCCGAGCAGCAACTGCGACGCCAACATCAGGCCGGAAACACCCGACGACGTCACCACCAACCGATCCACCCCCACGGGTCCGTGCAAGGCGCTGCAATATTCAGCCAAAGCTTGTCGCAATTCAGCGAGACCCAAGTTGTGACTGTAGAAGGTCTCTCCCCGGTCGAGAGAGGCTTTAGCGGCGTCTCGCACGGCAGCCGGCGTGACCTCATCGCTCTCGCCGAACCAAAAGGCCAGCACATCGGATCGCCCCAGTCCTGCGTTGGCCACTTCACGGATCTTGGATCCTTCCAGGCCCGCAATGGCGGGTCTCAATAGAGGTGTCATGGCCTGACCTCGCGGGTTTCGGCGACTCTCCCACACACTTGAGTCAAATGCCAGCGTGGCAAGACTTCGAAACAGCCCGGCCCCTCTTCAGGTCGCAGCCCAGCTTGTAATCGCATGGCGGCGGCCAATGCAATCATGGCACCGTTGTCACTGCAAAGCGCCAGCTCAGGGTAGTGCACCCGAATGCCCCGCAATGCGCACTGGCTGTTAAGCCGCTCGCGCAAGTGCGCATTGGCCCCCACGCCACCCGCCACCACCAGGCGGCGCAGGCCTGTGTGCTCCAAGGCCCGCATGGACTTGGATACCAACACGTCGACGATGGCTGCTTGTGCACTGGCGGCGAGATCGGCCCGCGCCTGCGCGGGCGCGTCATCTGGACCCAACTTGCGCCACTGGTTCATGACTGCAGTTTTGAGCCCGGCAAACGAGAAATCGAAGTCTCCACTGTGCAGCAAAGGCCTGGGCAAGGCAAAGGCGTGTGGCTGGCCTGACATCGCCAAACGCGAAAGCGCGGCCCCCCCGGGGTAGCCCAAGCCCATCAGCTTGGCGCACTTGTCAAAGGCCTCGCCGGCAGCATCATCGATGGTCTCACCGAGCAACTCGTAGTCGCCCACCGCTCTCACCCACATCAACTGGGTATGTCCACCGGACACCAGCAAGGCCACAAAAGGGAAGCTCGGGGGATCCGCCGACAAAAAAGGCGACAACAAATGCCCTTCCAGGTGGTGAATGCCCATCCAGGGGCGGTGGAGCGAAGTGGCCAAAGCCGCCGCAAAGCCCGCCCCCACCAGGAGTGCACCTGCCAGTCCAGGGCCCTGGGTGAAGGCCACCACGGAGATGTCTTCCAGCTGACAAGAGGCCTCGCCCAAGACTGATCGCACCAGGGGCACCACCCGGCGGATGTGATCCCGAGAGGCCAACTCCGGCACCACACCGCCATAGTTAGCGTGCAAATCCACCTGCGTGTGCAAGGCGTGAGACAGCAGTGTAGGCGTGCGGTCTGCGTCAACCTGGACCAGCGCCATACCGGTTTCATCACACGAGGACTCCACACCCAAAACGATCACGTTGTCCTCCTGGCTGAATTCAATGGTGCTCGCGGGCGTGATTGATCGAATATTTTGGGATTTCGATGGTCACATCCTGGTCACTCAGGATCGCTTGACAGGAAAGGCGCGAGGTGGGTGTCAAGCCCCAGGCGCGATCCAACAGGTCTTCTTCTGACTCGTCGGGCTCACCGAGGGAGGCATAGCCCTCACGCACGATGACGTGGCAAGTGGTGCAAGCACAACTCATCTCGCAGGCGTGTTCGATGGCGATGCCATTTTCCAGCAAGGCCTCACACACCGAGGTGCCGCGGTCGGCCTCGATGGTGTCACCTTGTGGACAGTATTCCTGATGCGGGAGGATGCGGATGGTCGGCATGGACGTTAAATCTCCTCAAGTCGGCGACCGGCCAAAGCCGCGCGGATGCCTCGGTTCATACGGGCCGCCGCAAAGGCCTCGGTGCCCTCTGCCAAGGCCTGGGTGGCATCGTCCATGACTTGCGCATCACCCTTGGACACCGAGCGCTCGACAAGCAAGATGAGTTGATCGATGGCATCCCGCTCGTCGCTTGACAGCAGATCACCGTCGGCGGCCAAAGCCGAGCGCGTGGCCAACACCATGCGCTGCGCTTCAACGCGCGCCTCATGCAGGCGCCGTTGGGAC
This sequence comes from uncultured Rubrivivax sp., assembly GCA_964498795.1. GTDB lineage: Bacteria > Pseudomonadota > Gammaproteobacteria > Burkholderiales > Burkholderiaceae_C > Rubrivivax. The sequence goes on from CAZCJB010000001.1 coordinate 11,538, forward strand.
ATGTCCGTTTCGGCATTGGCAAAACCCTCGCGCAGCATGCGCGCCACTTCTTCGTCGCCCAAACCGTAGCTGGGTTTGACTGTGACCGCGGCTTCTATGCCACTGATGAGCTCCTTGGCCATCACACTCAGCAAGCCGTCTGCATCCACTTGGAAGGTCACACGGATGCGGGCGGCGCCAGCCACCATGGGAGGAATGCCTCGCAACTCAAATCGCGCCAAACTGCGACAGTCGGCCACCAAATCACGCTCGCCTTGCACCACATGCACGGACAGCGCGGTTTGTCCATCTTGGTAGGTGGTGAAGTCTTGCGCTTTGGCCACGGGGATGGTGGTGTTGCGCTCCACGATGCGCTCCACCAAACCTCCCATGGTTTCGAGTCCCAACGACAACGGGACCACGTCCAACAAAAGGAGTTCACCATCAGCGGCATGGCCGGCCAATGCATGGGCTTGAATTGCGGCGCCCAGGGCCACCACCTCGTCTGGGTTGACGTCCGTCAAAGGAGGACGGCCGAACGCCGACTCTACCGCCTGGCGTACAGCTGGCATGCGGGTCGACCCTCCCACCAGCACCACCCCCTGAACGTCTCCCGGCACCACTTTGGCATCGCGCAACACCCGCTTGAGCAGGGCTGTCGTCCGTGCCAACAAAGCAGATGTGGCCTGTTCGAATGAGGACCGATCGACCTTGCACTGCAGTGGCCCGTTGGACAACTGCACCTCCAGCATCACCTCGGGTTGAAGACTCAGCGATTCCTTGGCTTCCCGCGACGCCACTTGAATGGCACGCAGATCATTGGCTGAATCCACCCGACGACCACTCTGATGGAGCACCCATTGGGCCAGCGCCGCATCAAAGTCGTCGCCACCCAGCGCAGCGTCGCCCCCAGTGGCCACCACCTCGAACACACCGCGTGAGAGCCTCAGCAGTGAGATATCAAAAGTGCCACCCCCGAGGTCGTAGACGGCGTACAACCCTTCACGTCCGTTCTCAAGCCCGTAGGCGACCGCGGCCGCGGTGGGTTCGTTGATGAGCCGCAACACGTTCAACCCTGCCAGTTGAGCGGCATCTTTGGTCGCTTGCCGCTGGGCATCGTCAAAATAAGCGGGCACGGTGATGACGGCACCATAAAGCTCGCTGTCAAAGGTGTCTTCCGCGCGCTGCCTCAATGTCGCGAGGATTTCAGCGGACACCTCCACGGGGGATTTAGGCCCTTGGCAAGTGTCCAAGGCGACCATGCCCGGACGATCCACCCAGCGATAAGGCAGCTTGTCGGCATGCGCAATGTCACCCAGCGAGCGCCCCATAAACCGTTTCACCGACACGATGGTTTGGGCCGCATCTTGGGCCTGGTGCGCCTGGGCTTCGTGTCCAATCTGACGCCCTTGCCCGGGCAAATACCTTACCACCGAAGGCAAAATGACACGCCCTTGCGCATCTGGGAGGCACTCAGGCGCACCATGTCGCACGGCGGCGACCAGGGAATGCGTGGTGCCCAAATCGATGCCCACTGCCACTCGGCGCTGGTGCGGATCGGGCGATTGCCCCGGTTCGGAAATCTGTAGCAGCGACATCGATCAGCGATCAGGTCTGCAGCGCATCGACCCTGCGGTCGATGTCCTGTTGAAATTTGGTCAAAAACATGAGGCGTTGCACGGTCGACACCGCCTCTAAGGCGCCGGCGCGCTCGTCGGCACTGTGGTCTAGCTGGGACGCCAACAAGGCCAAGCAATGGTCGCGCGCGCGCTCCACCTCGCCTTGCAGCTCTTGCACCGCCTCGCTGGTGGAGGCTTCGGACAAAGACTCGCGCCACTGCATCTGTTGCACCAAGAAGTCAGCGGGCAAAGGCCGATCACTGCGTGGCTCCACCGGTGCACCGCGCAGTTCGCAAAGGTAAGCCGCGCGCGTGAGCGGATCACGCAAACGCCGATACGCCTGATTGATCCGCATAGACCATTGCATGGCCAATCGCGCCGAAGCTGCATCGCCTTGAACATGGCGATCGGGATGCGCTTGCGCTTGAAGACGACGCCACAGTGAGTCCAGGGCTGTCACGTCCAGATCGAACCCTGGCGACAGCCCAAAGAGGCGAAAGTCATCGGCATCGAGCGACATATCTGCACTCATGCCCAGGCCTCGACCTCGCGTCGCAGCGTGTGATGAACCCTCATGGCCTCATCACACGCGGAAGGACTCCCCACATCCGCAGCGATCTTTTTCTCGGGGGTTGTGAAACTTGAAACCTTCGTTCAAGCCTTCCCGCACAAAATCCAGTTCGGTGCCGTCGATGTAGGGCAGGCTCTTGGGATCCACCAACACCTTGACGCCCAGCGCTTCAAACACCACGTCTTCGGGGGCCAGCTCATCGGCATATTCAAGCTTGTAGGCCAAGCCTGAACAGCCGGTGGTTTTGACCCCCAGGCGCACCCCTACCCCTTTGCCACGTCGCTGCAGGTAGCGCGTCACGTGGCGGGCGGCGGCTTCGGTCAAGGTAACGGCCATGGTAACGACTCAGTGCTTGCTCTTGTAATCCTCAACGGCGGCCTTGATGGCGTCTTCGGCCAGGATGGAACAGTGAATCTTGACGGGCGGGAGGGCCAATTCTTGCGCGATCTGGGTGTTTTTGATGGTCAAGGCTTCGTCAAGCGTCTTGCCCTTGACCCATTCGGTCACCAGTGAACTCGAGGCGATGGCCGAGCCACACCCGTAAGTCTTGAAGCGTGCATCTTCAATGCGGCCCGATTGAGGGTCGACCTTGATTTGCAGCTTCATGACATCGCCGCAGGCCGGCGCTCCCACCATGCCGGTACCGACGCTGTCGTCGCTTTTCTCAAAAGATCCCACGTTGCGTGGGTTTTCATAGTGGTCAATGACCTTGTCACTGTAAGCCATGTTCCATCTCTCGTTGAGTCATTGTCTAAATATAGGCCTGCTCAATGAGCCGACCATTGGATCGAGCTCAGGTCCACGCCGTCTTGGTACATCTCCCACAAGGGTGAGAGTTCGCGCAACTTGGCGACACGGTCTTGGAGCGTGTTGACGGCGTAATCGATATCGTCCAAGGTCGTAAATCGGCCGATGGTGATGCGAAGGCTGGAGTGCGCCAGCTCGTCGCTGCGGCCCAGGGCACGCAACACATAGCTGGGCTCCAAGCTGGCGGATGTGCAGGCCGAACCCGACGACACCGCGAGCCCCTTCACGCCCATGATGAGCGACTCGCCTTCGACAAAATTGAACGAGATATTCAGATTGTGCGGGACGCGGCGCTCCAAGTGACCATTGATAAAGACCTGATCGATCGATTGCAAGCCCTCACGAAGCCGGTGGTGCAACATGCGAATGCGCTCGCTTTCTGCACCCATTTCTTCGCGCGCGATTCGGAAGGCCTCGCCCATGCCCACGCATTGATGCGTCGGAAGCGTGCCCGAGCGCATCCCACGCTCGTGACCACCGCCATGCATCTGCGCCTCCAGTCGCACCCGAGGCTTGCGCCGCACGTAAAGCGCGCCGATGCCTTTGGGACCATAGGTCTTGTGAGAGGCCAGGCTCACCAAATCCACCGGTACGTGTTGCAGATCCATGGCCACTTTGCCGGTGGCTTGGGCGGCGTCCACATGCAAGATCACGCCCCGTTCACGGCACAAGGCGCCGATGGCCGGGATGTCTTGGATCACACCAATTTCGTTGTTGACCCACATCACAGACGCCAGGATGGTGTCTGGCCGCAATGCATCTTTGAAGCGGTTCAGGTCCAGCAAACCATCTTCTTGCACATCGAGGTAAGTGACTTCAAACCCTTGACGCTCCAACTCTCGCAGGGTGTCGAGCACCGCCTTGTGCTCCGTCTTCACCGTCACCAAGTGCTTGCCTTTGGCACTGTAGAAGTGCGCGGCGCCCTTCAGCGCCAAGTTGTTGGATTCGGTGGCCCCCGAGGTCCAGACGATCTCGCGCGGATCCGCACCGATGAGCGCTGCCACGTGCTCACGGGCTCTTTCGACGGCCTCCTCAGCCTCCCAGCCCCACGCATGACTGCGGGAGGCAGGATTTCCAAAATGCTCTCTCAGCCAAGGCACCATGGCGTCGACCACGCGCGGGTCCACCGGCGTGGTGGCCCCATAGTCCATGTAAATCGGAAAGTGCGGCGTCATCACGCGATCCTCATTTGACCAAGGTGTTCCCTAAGGCGAACACCGAATTGGGAGCACTGACCTTGATAGGCTTGACCACAGGCTGGGTCGAGATGGCGCGCCGCAAGGGAACGCCCTCCACGCTCACGCCCTTGGCCAGCTGGTCATCCACAAGTTTCTTCAACGAAATGGAGTCCAGGAATTCAATCATTTTGGTGTTGAGGCTCGACCACAAATCGTGTGTCATGCACTTGCCAGCATCCTCACCCATGCAGCTTTCCTTGCCGCCGCAGCCCGTGGCGTCGATCGGTTCATCCACTGCCACGATGATGTCTGCGACGGTGATCTCGTCCATGGCGCGGCCCAAGGAGTAGCCTCCGCCCGGTCCGCGTGTACTTTCCACCAACTCGTGGCGGCGCAACTTGCCAAAAAGTTGTTCCAGATAAGACAGAGAAATTTGCTGCCTTTGGCTGATGGCCGCCAGCGCCACCGGCCCACTGTGCGAACGCAAAGCCAAGTCAATCATGGCGGTGACGGCAAACCGTCCCTTGGTGGTCAATCGCATCGTCATGTCTCCTTGAGGGGTCCTCGGGTTTCCACGGATCTCCGGCTTCGCGGCCCGCTAAGCCCAGCGATTCCGGATTCCGACTGGAAAACTCAAGTATACCTGAAAGTCGAGCGTTTTGGTCGACATTAGCTGCCCGCTGCGGCCAGGGGCACCACCACGGCGTCATGTCCCGCCGCTCCGAAGGTCTGCTCCTTGAGCAAGGCCAATTGGTCGCGAATCCGAGCCGCCTTTTCAAACTCCAGGTTGCGCGCGTGCTCCAACATCTGCTTTTCAAGAATGCGCAGCCGCTTGCTCAAGTCTTTCTCGCTGAGCGCCCCGACCTCGTCCCAACTCGCCGCGGAAGCCGCCGCCTGAGACGCCGCGCGATCGGCCCGCTCGGTGCGATCGGAGACCACGCCATCGATGAGTTCCTTGACCTGTTTGCTCACGCTGCGCGCCACGATGCCATGCTCGGCGTTGTGGGCCAGCTGACGCACCCGACGACGCTCGGTTTCATCCATCGCCCGTCGCATGGAATCGGTGATTCGGTCGGCGTACAAGATGGCCTTGCCATGGACGTTGCGCGCGGCGCGTCCGATGGTTTGGATGAGACTGCGCTCTGCCCGCAAAAATCCTTCTTTGTCAGCATCCAGGATGGCCACCAGGGAAACCTCGGGAATGTCCAACCCTTCGCGCAGCAGGTTGATGCCCACCAGCACATCGAAAGTCCCCAGACGAAGGTCACGGATGATTTCCACCCGCTCGACGGTATCGACATCGCTGTGCAGGTACCGGACTTTGACGCCGTTTTCAGAGAGGTATTCGGTCAATTGCTCGGCCATGCGCTTGGTCAGGGTGGTGATGAGCACCCGCTGTGAGACTTGCACGCGCTCGCGGATTTCCTGCAATACATCGTCCACCTGATGAGCCGCCGGCCGCACCTCCACCACCGGGTCCACCAAGCCCGTGGGCCGGACCAGTTGCTCGACCACCTGTCCCGCATGCTCGCGCTCGTAGTCTGCCGGTGTGGCGCTCACAAAGACGGTTTGCCGAGCCTTGGACTCGAACTCTGCAAATTTCAAGGGCCGGTTGTCCAAGGCGCTGGGAAGGCGAAATCCATACTCCACCAAGGTGGTCTTGCGTGCGCGGTCGCCGTTGTACATCCCGCCGAGCTGTCCGATGAGCACGTGACTTTCGTCAAGGAACATGACCGCCTCGCGCGGCAAATAGTCCACCAGAGTGGGCGGAGGCTCTCCGGGTGCCGCGCCCGACAAGTGCCGGGTGTAGTTCTCGATACCCTTGCAATGCCCCACTTCCTGGAGCATTTCCAGGTCAAACCGCGTGCGCTGCTCCAAGCGTTGAGCCTCGACCAATTTGCCAGCGGACACCAGTTCGGCCGATCGCACGCGTAACTCCTCCTTGATGCCATCGATGGCGCTGAGCACCCGCTCGCGCGGCGTGACGTAGTGGCTGCTCGGGTAAATCGTGAATCGAGGAATCTTTTGGCGGATGCGTCCCGTCAAGGGGTCTAACAGTTGCAACGAATCCACCTCGTCATCGAACAATTCGATGCGCAAGGCCAACTCGGAGTGTTCGGCCGGAAACACGTCAATCGTGTCACCCCGCACGCGAAAGGTACCCCGAGAAAAATCGGTCTCGTTGCGTGTGTACTGCATGCGAATCAGATGGGCGATCACGTCACGCTGTCCAGCTTGGTCTCCCACGCGCAAGGTCATGACCATCTGGTGGTAGTCCGCCGGGCTGCCAATGCCGTAGATGGCACTGACCGAGGCAACAATGACCACGTCACGCCGCTCGAGCAAACTCTTGGTGGCCGATAGACGCATCTGTTCGATGTGCTCATTGATGGATGAATCCTTCTCTATGAACAGATCGCGCTGGGGCACATAGGCCTCTGGCTGGTAGTAGTCGTAGTAGCTGACGAAGTACTCGACCGCGTTCTTGGGAAAGAACTCTTTGAACTCGCTGTATAACTGGGCAGCCAAAGTCTTGTTGGGCGCAAACACAATGGCCGGCCGCCCCAACCGGGCGATGACATTGGCCATGGTGAAGGTCTTGCCCGAGCCCGTCACGCCCAGCAAGGTCTGGTAACTCAAACCCGCTTCGATGCCCTCCACCAACGCCTCGATGGCCGAGGGCTGATCCCCCGCGGGCGGATAGGGCTGAAACAATTGAAACGGCGAGTTCTCGAATGTCACCAGCCGACCTGCGGCTGGAAAATCGGGTTGACGGTCGATCGATGGGGCTTCGGACATGAGGGGGACATTCTAGAATCCAGGGTTATCCCTTGATCGACACCGTTCTTTTTGCGTTCCTAAAGAGGCTTGACATGTCTTTATTCACCCGCGTCGAAATGGCCCCCCGAGACCCCATCTTGGGCTTGACTGAACAGTTTGCGGCCGATGCGCGAGCCCACAAAGTGAATTTGGGTGTGGGGGTGTACTTGGACGCGCAAGGCAAGATCCCGGTGCTGGCTTGTGTGGCTCAGGCGGAAAAGGCCCAGCTGAGCGCCGTCAAGCCCAAAGGCTATCTGCCGATTGACGGGATCTCCAGCTATGACACCGCCGTCAAACATCTGGTGTTTGGCGCAGACAGCGCGTTGGTGCGCGAAAGTCGAGTCGCCACGGTGCAGGCCTTGGGCGGCACCGGCGGGCTGAAAGTTGGCGCCGATTTTTTGCGTGAACTCAACCCCGGCGCCCAGGTGCTGATCAGCGACCCCAGCTGGGAAAACCACCGTGCCCTGTTCACCCGTGCTGGCTTCGAGGTCGACACCTATCCGTATTACGACGCCCAAATCCGAGGGGTGCGGGTGGATGCCATGCTCGCCCGCTTGTCCGAGGCTCGGCCCGGCACCATCGTCGTCTTGCATGCCTGCTGCCACAACCCCACGGGTTATGACCTGACACCAGCCCAGTGGGAGCAGGTGGTGCAAGTGGCCCGCGAACGCCAACTCATCCCGTTCTTGGACATGGCGTACCAGGGATTCGGTGAAGGCATCGCCGAGGATGGCGCAGCCGTGCACAAGTTCGCGGCGGCCGGGATCGACTTCTTTGTGGCCTCGTCGTTTTCCAAGAGCTTTTCGCTGTATGGAGAACGGGTGGGCGCGCTGAGCGTGGTCTGCCAGAGCGCCGAGGAATCCGCGCGCGTGCTGTCTCGGCTGAAAATCGTGGTGCGCACCAACTATTCCAGCCCCCCCACGCACGGAGCGCAACTGGTGGCCACCGTCCTGACCAGCCCCGAGCTTCGCCAACAGTGGGAGCAGGAGCTGGGCGGCATGCGTCAGCGCATCAAGTCGATGAGGCAAGCCCTTGTGGCGGGGTTGCGCCAAGCGGGCGTTCAACAAGACATGTCCTACATCCTGGCGCAGCGGGGCATGTTCAGTTATTCCGGCCTGAGTGCGCCGCAAATGCAACGCCTGCGCAACGACTTCGGCGTGTATGGGCTGGACTCTGGACGCATCTGCGTGGCGGCCTTGAATGAGGTGAACCTGGCGCCCGTGATCCAAGCCATCGTCAGCGTGATGTAACCGTCAACGTGGAAATTGTTGCAACGCAGCAAATTTCCATGTCATAGTCGGACTTCGTCGCGTTCTGAACCGGCTCTTTTTTTCCCCACCACAAGGTCGCCTCCGCCATGCTCTACCAGTTGTACGAAACCCAACGAGCCATGATGGCGCCTTTTGCCGAGTTCGCGAGCGCTTCGGCCAAGTTGTACAGCCACCCGCTGTCCCCGTTCAATCACGCACCCATGGCCCAACGCGTGGCGGCCGGCTTGGATTTGATGCACCGATTGGCCAAAGAATACGAGAAGCCCCAATTCGGCATCACGCGGGCGTCGGTCGGCGGCGTGGAAGTCGCTGTGCAGGAGCAAGAGGTCGTCGTCAAGCCGTTTTGCCGGTTGTTGCGATTCAAGCGCTTCACGGACAACCCCAAGGCGCTTGCCCAGATGAAGACCCAACCCGTGGTGTTGGTGGTGGCGCCCCTCTCCGGGCACCATGCCACGCTGCTGCGGGACACGGTCAAGAGCCTGTTGCACGACCACAAGGTGTACATCACCGACTGGACCGACGCGCGCATGGTCCCCCTGGACGCCGGCGCCTTCCATCTGGATGATTACGTCACCTACGTACAAGACTTCATTCGTCACCTGGGGCCACAAGCCCATGTGATCTCGGTGTGCCAACCGACCGTGCCGGTGCTGGCGGCGGTGTCCCTGTTGGCGTCCCAAGGCGACGTGGTGCCGCGCTCGATGACCATGATGGGAGGCCCCATCGACGCCCGCAAGTCACCCACTGCGGTGAACAATCTCGCGCTGAACAAGAGCCACGAGTGGTTCGAGAACAATGTCATCTACCGTGTACCGTTGAACTATCCTGGTGCCGGCCGACGCGTCTACCCTGGCTTCATGCAGCACACGGGCTTCGTCGCCATGAACCCGGATCGCCATCTGCGGTCTCACTACGACTACTTCCTGGACCTCATTCGCGGCGACGAAGACAATGCCGAGGCCCACCGTCAGTTTTACGACGAATACAACGCCGTGCTGGACATGCCGGCTGAGTACTATCTTGACACCATCAAGACGGTGTTTCAGGACTTTGCCCTGGTCCATCACACCTGGCGCGTGCACGGCGATCTCGTTCGCCCGCACGATATTCGCACGGCGGCACTGCTGACTGTGGAAGGCGAGCTCGACGATATCTCCGGAGCCGGCCAGACCCGTGCCGCGCACGACCTGTGCACGAGCATCCCCAAGAATCGTCGCTTCCACTACGACGTGGAAGGCGCTGGCCATTACGGCATCTTCTCGGGCCGTCGCTGGCGGGAGGTGGTGTACCCACGCGTGCGTGAGTTCATCGCGCAGTTTGACAAGTCCGTCTCGAGCACACCGCCCGCCAAGAAGGCGGCGGCGAAGCCTGCTGCCCGCGGCAAAGACCGCGCCGCGGGTCGCCCCACGGCTCGTCGCAAGGGCTGAAGCTCTCCATGAAGCGTGTGCACTGGCAGCAAATCTCGCAGGTGCTGCCGCAAACCCAATGCACCCGCTGCGGATTCCCGGATTGCGACCGTTATGCGCAGGCCATCGCCCACGAGGGGGCGCCCATCAATCGGTGCCCTCCGGGCGGACAGGAGGGCGTCCGGCGATTGGCCTCACTCACCGGGCGTGAAGCGGTCGGCCTGGATCCGCAGGTCGGCGCGGAATCGGTGCTCAAGGTGGCCGTGGTAGATGAAGCCTGGTGCATCGGATGCACGCTGTGCCTCAAAGCCTGCCCCGTAGATTGCATCGTGGGGGCTTCCAAGAAGATGCACACGGTGGTGGAATCGTGGTGCACTGGGTGCGAGCTGTGTCTTCCCGCTTGCCCCGTGGATTGCATTGAAATGCGACCCGTGGGCACATCGACGGGATGGGATGCATGGAGTGAGGCGCAAGCCCAGCAGGCCCGCGAGCGGTATGTGTATCGCCAACAGCGCCTGGAGCGCGAGGCTTTGGAACACGAAGAGCGGCTCGCGGGAAAGGCGCGTGCCAAGTTGGCCGACTTGGCCGCGGCGAGCCGGCACACCGATCCGGAGATCTTGGATCGAAAAAGAGCGGTGATCGAAGCGGCCCTAGAGCGTGCCCGTGCGCGAAAATCCGCGCTGCAACGCCATGAAGACTGAACACATCGAGCCTTTTTTTGCGACGCTGCATGGCGCCAACCCCCAGCCTGTCACGGAACTGGAATATTCAAGCGTCTTTGAGTTGCTGGCCGCAGTGTTGTTGTCGGCCCAGGCCACCGACGTCGGCGTCAACAAGGCGACACGCCGCTTGTTCGCGGTGGCCCCCACGCCCGCCAAGATGCTGGCCCTGGGCCAAGAGGGCTTGGAGGCTCACATTCGCACCATCGGCTTGTACCGCACCAAAGCGCAACATTTGTTGCAAACCTGCGCATTGATCATCGAGCAGCACGGAGGCGACGTGCCGCGCACGCGTGAAGCGCTTCAGGCGCTCCCAGGCGTGGGACGCAAAACCGCCAACGTGGTGCTCAACTGTGCTTTCG
>CAZCJB010000001.1:22279-41753 GCA_964498795.1 uncultured Rubrivivax sp.
GCGGTAGACACCCACCTGTTTCGCCTGGGCAACCGCACGGGCCTGGCACCGGGCCGCAACCCGCTGGCGGTGGAGCTGGCCTTGCTCAAGCGGGTCCCTGCCAAATACCTGGTCAACGCCCACCATTGGCTCATTTTGCATGGTCGCCACGTGTGTCAAGCCCGTAAGCCGCAATGTGGCGCGTGTGCGGTCCGTCAATGGTGCGACCATGGGCGATCGCTGCCCTCACCTCTACAATCCAGCACCATGGGGCGTGGAGGTGTCCCTGACTCATGACCCAGTTGCACGACCTTGCCGATCGCGTGGAACGCTTGCTGCTTCGGCATGAGGAGCTCAAGCGTACCAATGCCCTGCTCCGTCAGGAATTGGCCGTCCTCACCGCCGAGCGTGACAGCCTGAAGTCGCGCCTGGGAGCGGCACGGTCTCGCATTGATGCGCTGCTGTCCAAAATTCAGCCCGAGGCTGAATCGCCCCAGGAGCCGTCATGAAACAGGTGGAGGTGACGATTCTGGGCCAAGGCTACTTGCTGGCCTGCCCCGATGACGGCGAAGAACAACTTTTGGCCGCCGTGGCTGCCGTGGACCGCGAGATGAGTGCGATCCGCGATGGTGGCAAGGTCAAGGCACGAGACCGCATTGCCGTGCTGGCGGCCTTGAATCTGGCCTATCGCCTGTCAGATCGTGGCACCACTTCGGTGGCGCCTACGCGACCGTCGCCATCCGCCGGGCACGTGGCGACGAATTCCGACCTGGGGGACCCCGAGGAGTTGAACCGGCTGATTCAAAGGCTGGACGTGGCCATCGGCGAAGACGGCCATTTGCTCTGAGGCAAAACATCAGGCAACCGGCTCTGGACTGGCCTAGAATAATTCGTCCGGCGTGGATCGTGGGTTTTATATTTCCTTGAACCGATGCTCATTGAGCCAGGGCTTGGAACATTGCGTAGCGGGCGTGATCGTCTCGCGTCAGATGAACCCGAAGCTCCGCTGACCTCGCCCACCTGAACTTCTCCAAGAGGGTTCAGGAATGCGGCCCGCACCGCGCCGGACACCTTTTTGCATCCACTCAGGGGCTTCACACGACCCAAAAATACGGGCTATAATGGCGGTCTTTGCCGATAAACCACCCCTTTTATCTACATGACCACGATTCGCGTCAAAGAAAATGAGCCCTTCGATGTGGCTCTTCGCCGTTTCAAGCGGACCATTGAAAAGCTGGGTCTGCTGACCGAACTGCGTGCCCGCGAGTTTTACGAAAAGCCGACTGCAGAGCGCAAGCGCAAGAAGGCAGCCGCCGTGAAGCGCCACTACAAACGCGTTCGCAGCATGCAGCTGCCCAAAAAGTTGTACTGAGCGCCAACGGTCCCCCCGTTTGAAGCCCGCACGGACCTCCGATGCGGGCTTCTTCGCTTGATAGGAGCCACGTCTGTGAGCCTGAAAGAGCAAATCACCGAAGACATGAAGGCCGCCATGCGGTCCAAGGAGAGCGAGCGGCTGTCGACCATCCGCATGCTGCTGGCGGCTTGCAAGCAACGCGAGGTGGATGAGCGCATCGTCTTGGATGACATCGCCGTCATCGCCATCGTGGACAAGCTGATCAAGCAGCGCCGCGATTCGATCGCCGCCTTTCAGCAAGCCGGCCGCACCGATTTGGTCGACAAAGAGACGGCCGAGGTCAAGGTGCTCGAGGCGTACTTGCCCCAACGCCTCTCAGAATCCGAGGTGGCTGTCGAAGTTGCCCGCATCGTCGCCGAAACGGGCGCCTCAGGTCCCGGCGACATGGGTAAAGTGATGGGTGCTGCCAAAACACAACTGGCCGGCAAAGCCGACATGGGACAAGTGTCGGCTGCTGTCAAGAAAGCCTTGTCCCAATGATCTTGTCGAGAGATGACTATGCAACCTCATGACCTGCTGCCCACCCGTCCCATTGCACCCGAGGTGTGCGTGGCCCCGCAACTGACACCCGAGGCCATGGCGGTCGCGGCTGCGGCGGGATTTAAGAGTGTGGTGAACAACCGACCGGATTTTGAAGAGGGACCTGGTCAGCCTACCCACGCACAAATTGAGGCCGCGGCGCACTCGGCTGGGTTGGAGTATCGATTTTTACCCGTGGCTGGGGGATACCAGAGCCCCGAAGAAGTGAAAAAGATGGCAGAGTTGCTGTCGGAATTGCCAAGACCTCTGCTGATGTTTTGTCGCTCAGGAGCTCGATCGACCCGCTTGTACCAGCTGGCCACGCAGGGTTGATCGGTCTCATCGCGCACTTCACATCCGCCCAACTCGAAAGGTTGTTGCATGCAAGGACTGTTAAATATGTCTCGGCGCATTGATGCGTTGAGCGATGCGGCTGCCGTCGTGGCCAAATGGAGCGTGCTGCTGAGCTGCTTCATCAGTGCCGCCAACGCAGCAGTGCGCTACGCCTTCGACTACAGCTCCAACGGATTTCTGGAGATTCAGTGGTACCTTTTTGCGGCCTGCGTGATGCTCGGCGCCGCGCAGGTCTTGCGTGTCAATGAGCACGTGAGGGTGGACTTGTTCTACAGCCGGCTGGGCGGCAGGGGACAGGCCATTTTGGACCTGGCGGGCATGGTGCTGTTCCTGATTCCGGTCATGGTGGTCATGGTGTACTTCTGCTGGCCCTTGTTCTACAAGATGTTGATTACCGGCGAGATGTCCAGCAATGCGGGCGGTTTAATTCGCTGGCCTGCCATGTTGACCCTTCCCCTGGGGTTTGGCTTGGTGTTGTTGCAAGGGGTGTCAGAAATCATCAAACGCGTGGCCTGGTTGAATCACCAGTACGACGCTGATTTCCACTACGAAAGGCCGCTGCAATGAGCATGGAGAGTTTTGGGCCCCTCATGTTCGCAGGGTTGATTGTGACCCTGATGATCGGGTTTCCAGTGGCGTTCTCGTTGTCGGCACTGGGGCTGGCTTGTGGCTACTTCGCGGTCTACATGGGCTGGTTCCCGGCGTCATTCATGTCCGCCCTGCCGTTGAACGTCTTTGGAATCTTGTCCAACGATCTGCTCCTGGCCATTCCCTTTTTCACGTTGATGGGCACCATCTTGGAAAAGTGCGGCCTGGCCGAGGACATGTTGGACTCCATGGGTCAATTGTTCGGGCCAGTGCGCGGTGGACTGGGTTACTCGGTCATCATCGTGGGGTTCATCCTGGGCGCCATCACCGGGACGGTGGCCGGTCAAGTGATTGCGATGGCCATGATTTCGCTACCCGTGATGATGCGATGGGGCTACGACATGCGCTACGCCACGGGGGTGCTGGCGGCATCGGGCACCATCACCCAATTGGTGCCCCCGTCCCTGGTGTTGGTGGTGCTGGCGGACCAGTTGGGCAAGTCGGTGGGCGACATGTACAAGGGCGCTTGGGGCCCTTCGATATTGCAGGTGTTGATCTTTGCGGCCTACACCTTCATCCTGGCGCGCATCAAACCGCATCATGTGCCCGGTGTGCCTAAAGAGGCGCGAACCTTGGATGGCTGGGCCCTTTGGAGCAAATGCCTGCGAGGCATCATCCCCTCTGCAGTACTGATCTTTTTGGTGCTGGGGAGCATGGGGGGCCTGCCGGGCATCAACACCGCGGTTTGCACGCCCACAGAAGCCGGTGCCATGGGTGCCGTGGGGGCGTTCGTGTTGGCCGCCATGCACAAACGCTTGAATTGGCCGCTGGTGAAGGAAGCCATGATTGGAACGATGCGCATCACCGCCATGGTGGTGTTCATCTTGATCGGTTCGCGCGTGTTTTCACTGGTGTTTCAGGGCGTGGATGGCGGTAAATGGATTGAGCATATGCTGTCCAACCTACCGGGCGGACAAACCGGCTTCCTAATCGTCGTCAACATCTTCATTTTCTTCTTGGCGTTCTTCCTGGACTTTTTTGAGATCGCCTTCATCATCCTGCCGTTGCTGGGACCGGTCGCCGAGAAACTGGGGATTGACGGTATCTGGTTTGGCGTTTTGCTCTGCGTGAACATGCAAACCAGCTTCATGCATCCACCTTTTGGCTTCGCGCTGTTTTATTTGCGAGGCATTGCGGACACCTTGTTCAAAAATGGAGCACTGCCCAAGAAGGTGGAATCTCGCGACATCTACCTCGGGGCGATCCCGTGGGTGGTGATGCAGCTGCTGCTGGTGGTGATCGTCATCTTTGTGCCGCAGACCGTCACGGCCTTCCTAGAGAAGGAGCAGGCCATGGACATGAACAAGGCCACGGAGATGCTGGAGCAAATGGGCGGCGGACGAACCCACGCTGAAGAGCCTGCGGCGTCCGGGGCTGCCTCCACTCCAGGTCCGGCCGATGGCTTGGGTGCCGCACCCAAAGACGAAAAAGAAGATCCTATGGAAGCCGTGCGGCGGGCCTTGCAAAAAGACGGCAAGCCCTGAAGAGGAACGGGCAGAGTTGCCCTCTGCTCACGGCGCTTAAACGGTGGGTTATCTCGACGTGGATTCTTTGCCGTCGGACTCACCGTAGGCCAGGGCCCTGAAGGCGGCAATCACCTCAGGATCTGCCGCGGGGATGGTGGTCAGACCGACTGCCCCTCTTCGTACGATGAGGCGCCATTCCCAGCCGCGCAAGTGGATGAACTTGAGCTGGGTGATGTCTGCCAAGACAATCGTTTTGGTCAGCGGGCCCCGCTGCTCAATGACCCGCCCATCTACAAAGGTACGGCTGCGCACGATGGTCGCCAGGCCATACAACACCACGGCGATCACGCTGAATAAGAAGCCGCGCTCGCCCCACCCCATGCGCCTCCAGGCTGCTCCATCCCAGGCCAGTACCATGGCCAAGAAGGTCACACTCACCGCCAACACAGCCAAGATCTTGAGTGTGCGGGGGTAGGACGGTCCTTCGACGTAGCTCGGCCGACCATGCGGGGCGTCGGACCCGGAAGAAAAAGGGGCCCGAAGGCCCCCTGGGTCGGCGTCGCCAACAATCACAGACGCTGGGCTTGCATGAAATCGTCAAACCCGGCTTCAGCGAAGCGGAACCACACGTTGCTGTCTCGGCGGAACGCACTGTAGTCGTCGTAGACCTTCTTCCAGTTGGGATTCTTGGCCGAGATTTCGCTGTACAGGGCCATGGACTCCTTGAAAGCCGCATCCATCAAATCCTTGGGGAATCTGAAGAGTTTGGCACCGTTGGCGACCAATTGCTTGAGCGATGCCATATTGCGCGCATCGTAACGAGCCTGCATGTCGGTGTGGGCGTAGGCGGCCGCGCACTCAATGGCGGCTTTGTACTCTCCCGACAGGCTGTCATAGGCCTTGGTGTTGACGAACAGGTCTAACTGAGGACCGCCTTCCCACCAGCCGGGATAGGCGTAGTTGGGTGCAATCTTGTAGAAGCCCAGCTTCTGATCGTCGTAGGGACCCACCCACTCGGCAGCGTCAATCGTGCCTTTCTCCAGTGCAGGATAGATATCACCGCCTGGGATATTTTGAGGCACGCCACCAATGCGCTCGACCACCTTGCCCGCAAAGCCGCCAACTCGGAACTTCAGACCTTTGAAGTCGGCCAAAGACTTGACTTCCTTGCGGAACCAACCGCCCATTTGGGCGCCCGTGTTCCCCATGGGGAAATTGATGATGCTGTACTGCCGGTAAAAATCCCGCATCAACTTCAGGCCGTTGCCCTCGTACATCCAAGAAGTCATCTGCCGGCTGTTCAGGCCAAAGGGAATGGCGCACCCCAATGCAAAGGTCTCATCTTTGCCGAAGTGGTAGTAGGGCGCCGTGTTGGCCATCTCGATGGTGCCCTGCTGGATACCATCGACCACACCGAAGGCCGGCATCAACTCGCCCGCGGCGTGGGTGGAGACCTGAAATTTTCCACCTGTGAGATCGCTCAACTTCTTGGCAAACACATCATTCACACCAAACAAGGTGTCGAGCGACTTCGGGAACGCCGAAGCCAAACGCCAGCGGATGGTTGCTTGAGCATGCACCGCGGGAGCCACACCCGCCGCCAGCACCCCAGCCAAACCTGCCCCCTGCACAAACGAACGACGTTCCATGAGCGCTTCTCCTCAACTCGATTGACAGCACGAACCCCAGACGGGGAGGAAGATGAACAACGGCGGATTTTAGGGGAGCCAAGATACCCCTCAAACCCAGGGGATACCCGCGTTCTTCGGCAGCATGGCACCCTGAAATTGCCCCTACAAACCCCCCAGTCAAGCGCCCGCAAGCTTCATGCGCTCGATCAGGATCGATCCGGTGCATCGAGATCCCGCGTCGTAGGCGTCAGCACCGATGGCCACCACCTCCTTGAACATGTCTTTGAGATTGCCTGCGATGGTGATCTCTTCAACCGGGAACGCGATCTCGCCACCTTCCACCCAGAAGCCGGAGGCGCCGCGTGAGTAATCCCCCGTGACTCCATTGACTCCCTGCCCCATGAGTTCGGTCACCAGGAGACCGCGGCCCATCTTGCGAATCATGGCCGCCAGGCTATCTTGCGGTTGAGTGAGCCGGCTGCTCAACGTGAGGTTGTGGGAGCCACCTGCATGCCCGGTGGTGCGCATTCCCAATTTGCGGGCGGAGTAGGTCGACAAAAAGTACCCCTGAACCACGCCCGCTTTGATCACCTGCCGTCGGCTCGTGGTCACCCCCTCATCGTCAAAAGGGGCACTGCCTCGACCCTTGAGTACAAAAGGGTCCTCCAGCAGGTCGATGTGGTTCGAGAAGACCTGCTGGCCCAAGCTGTCCAAGAGGAAGCTGGCTTTGCGGTACAGCGACCCCCCTGACACGGCCTGGACGAAGGCACCCATCAGGCCTGCCGCCACCGGGGCCTCGAACAAGACGGGAACTTCGGCAGTGACCACGCGTCGAGCGCGCAACCGAGACAAAGCCCGTTCGGCCGCATATCGGCCGACGGCCTGTGCACTGGCCAGGTCGGACGGATCGCGCTTGGAGGTGTACCAAGCATCGCGCTGCATGTCCCGGCCCCGGCCAGCGATGGGTGAGACCGATAAGCCATGTCGAGTGTTGGCGTACCCCCCGCGGAACCCCCGCGAATTGCCCATCCAGAACTGAAACTGGCTCGCCGAGACACCCGCGCCCTCGGAATTGGTGATGCGGCGGTCTGTGTCAAACGCGGCCTGCTCACCGGCCTGAGCTAATTCGACCGCCTTCTCAGGGTTCAGGTCCCAGGGATGGAAAAGGTCCAAATCGCGCTGAGCTTGTCGCGCAGACACGAGATCTCGGTCGTCGGGCAGCCCGGCGGCCGAATCTTCCGCCGTGAACCTCGCAATGTCAAAGGCGGCCCGCACGGTCTGGCGCAATGCATCGGCAGAAAAGTCAGAGGTGCTGGCACTGCCTCGGCGTTGCCCACAATACACCGTCACGCCGAAAGACTTGTCGCGATTGCGCTCGACCGTTTCGAGGGAACCCAAACGCACCGACACCGACAGCCCACAGCCTTCGGACACCTCCACGGCCGCATCGCTGGCGCCCAACGATTTGGCCTGCCCTAGCGCGTCTTCCACCATTTGCTCAAACGTGGCACGTGGGTACGCAAAGCCCGTCAAAGGCACTTGTGAAGACAGGGCAAGACGATTTCGGGTCATGTCGGCACTACGAGGTAGAACACAAGCCGATTATCATCGCCCGCATGTCCCGCCGCCCTGCCCCCGGACGCACCGCTGCCCGTGACCCTGACCCGGCCCACGATGAGGAGGGCCGGCCCAGCAAGACTCAGCGAAAAAAGGAGTCGGCAGATCTGCAGGCCCTGGGGGAAGCGCTCGCGGCAATGTCCGACACCGCGTTGGCGACTTTGCACCTGCCTGAGGGGCTGTTGGACGCACTGGTGGAGTTCAGGCGCACGCGTTCCCATGAGGGTCGGCGACGGCAGCTTCAGTACATCGGCAAATTGATGCGTCAGGTGGATGCGGAGCCCCTGAAAGAGGCCGTGGCGCAAGCTCAGTTGGGTCACGCCCATGACACCCTGGCCTTGCATGAAGCCGAACGTTGGCGCTCAGCGCTTTTGGACCATGACGATGCGCTGACCCGCTGGGCGCAGGATGTTCCAGGGACCGACCTGCAACAGTTGCGCACCTTGGTGCGCAACGCTCGGGCCCAGTCTCGCCGCGATGATGGCCCCGGAGAAGCGCCACGGCAGGGGCGTGCCTATCGAGAACTTTTTCAATTTTTACGCCACCACTTGAGATGACACACACAAGCATGGAGTTGCTGCGCGTCGGCGTGGTATCGGTCAGCGACCGCGCCTCGTCGGGGGTGTATGAGGACAAGGGCATTCCGGCCCTGCAAACCTGGTTGGGCTCGGTCGTGCGCAATCCCATCGAATGGCACCCTCGCCTCATTCCCGATGAGCAGCCTCAGATTGAGTCCGCCCTCAAGGCATTGGTGGATGAGATGGCCTGTCACCTGGTGTTGACCACTGGAGGCACGGGGCCGGCGCGCAGAGACGTCACACCCGAGGCCACCTTGGCGGTGGCCGACAAGGTGATGCCAGGGTTTGGAGAGCAAATGCGGCAAATCAGCTTGCAGTTTGTCCCCACGGCCATCTTGTCACGCCAAGTGGCAGTGATCCGAGGTCAGGCGCTCATCATCAACTTGCCAGGTCAACCCAAATCGATCGCAGAAACCCTGCAAGGGCTGCCGACTGCGCAGCCACCCGTGCATGGGATATTTGCGGCGGTCCCTTATTGCCTGGATCTCATCGGCGGGCCATACGTCGTCACGGACGACTCCGTTTGTAAAGCCTTTCGGCCCAAGTCAGCGATTCGCCAATAGCCCGGTTCAAGGGCTACTTGACCAGCCGGGACAAGCCTTCTGCGTCAAACGCTTCGCGGGTCTGGGCATCGCCCGGCACGCAAGAGGTCGCCAGTTCAGTCCGTTGAGGCTTGGACAACTGGTCAATCGCCTGCCACAGCAGTGCAATCTGATGCTCGTGGCTTGACGCATTGTCGATGAGACCTTTCATGGCCAGGGCCAAGGGATCGTCCCCTTGAGTCACACCGTAAGCCGAAAACCCCAAGCGAGCCGCCGCCGCCTCGCGCGATGCGTCATCGCCCAAGAGGACGCGTGCAGGGTTGCCCACTGCCGTCGCTCCGTCGGGCACCGGCTTGACCACCACCGCTCCGGATCCGATACGAGCGCCTCGGCCCACCGTGAATGCCCCCAGCACCTGCGCATTGGCACCGACAATGACGCCCTGACCGAGCGTGGGATGGCGCTTGGCGCCTTTGGTCAATGAAGTCCCGCCCAGGGTCACACCTTGGTAAATGGTGCAATCGTCCCCCACTTCTGCGGTCTCCCCAATCACCACGCCCATGCCGTGGTCGATAAAGACGCGCCGACCCAGGGTGGCTCCCGGATGAATCTCAATGCCCGTTAAAAATCGAGCAAGCTGCGAAATCATGCGTGCCAGCCAGCGCCACCCTCCACGCCAGCAAGCGTGGGCCCACCGGTGCATCACGATGGCGTGCAGCCCCGGGTAACACGTCAAGACCTCCCACGGCGTGCGGGCGGCGGGGTCTCGCTCAAGAATGCAGGCAATATCTTCGTGCAGGCGCGCAAACATGATTCATAGTGTACGAGCGGCTAAAGCCTGATCCTGAAAGTCGCTCAAAGACCTCACTCGGGGCGCGTTTGGGTGCGCAACATGGCCCGAGCGATGCCGCGCAGGATGTCCACTTCTTCTCGGGTCAATTGCACGCGATTTGCCCACTGGTTCAATCGCGGCACCAGCTTTTTGGGTGAAGCCGGATCCAAATAGCCCATGTGTTCCAAGGCCTCCTTCCAGTGGGCCAGGGTACCTTGAATCGACTGCGCGTCGGCCCACAAGGGCTCTGGAAGTCGGTTCGGGATGTCAAACGATCCCAAGGCTTGACGCCACTCGTAGGCCATGATCTGAACCGCCTGCGCGAGGTTCAGGGACCCATAGTGCGGATTCGTGGGGATGGTCAAGGTGACATGGGCCCGGTACACGTCCTCGTTGGCCAGTCCATAACGTTCAGAGCCGAACAGGAAGGCGACCCGGTGATCAGCCGCGTGGGCCAGGGTTTCGAGATGAGCCCGAGGAACGTGTGTGGGCGGGCCGAAATCGCGCGGCGTCATGGCAGTGGCACAAAGGTGGGTCACGCCGTCCAGCGCCTCAGAAAGTTGGCTGACGACCCGGGCTCGCTCCAACACATCGATGGCCCCACTGGCAAACGCCAAGGTGTCTTCTCGCGTCAGGACGTCGGCAAATCGCGGCGCCACCAACACCAGATCGTGAAAGCCCATGACCTTCATGGCGCGAGCCGCAGCCCCCACGTTGCCGCCATGGCTCGTGTGCATGAGTATGAACCGCGTGGGATCGTTCATCCGGGTAAAATCGCTGCTTGATGGGTGTCATTGTCGCCAATGTTCACCGCGCTCTTTTTTCCAGCCACACCGACTCACCTCCTCAAGAGCGGCCTCTCGGGCCGATTTCGCTATGTCCCAAACCCTGCACCCCATGCTGAACATCGCTGTGCGAGCGGCTCGCGCTGCAGGGGCCATCATCAACCGGGCGGCCTTGGACTTGGACATTCTGAAAGTGGCTACCAAAGGCACCAATGATTTCGTCACCGAGGTCGATCGTGCGGCAGAACAGGCCATCATCGAAATTTTGCTGGAGGCCTACCCAGGACACGGCATTTTGGCCGAGGAGTCGGGGCGCGAGCGAGGAGCCAAAGACAGTGACTTCCTGTGGATCATCGACCCGCTGGACGGCACCACCAACTTCATTCACGGATTTCCGGTGTATGCCGTGTCCATTGCGCTGGCTTTCCGGGGCAAGGTGGAGCAGGCCGTGGTCTACGACCCTTCGCGCAACGATCTTTTTTACGCGAGCCGGGGCCGCGGCGCCTTTTTGAATGACCGCCGACTGAGGGTCTCCAAGCGAACCCGCATGGCCGAAGCGCTGGTCGGCACCGGATTCCCGTTCCGCAAGGGCGACAACTTCAAGCGCTACCTCAAGATTTTCGAAGAGGTGATGCAAAGTTGCGCGGGCATGCGCCGCCCCGGCGCTGCGGCGCTGGACCTTTGCTATGTGGCTGCGGGGTGGTACGACGCTTTCTTCGAAATGGGCTTGAGCCCCTGGGACGTGGCTGCCGGCTCCCTCATCGTGAGTGAGGCGGGCGGACTGGTGGGCAATTTCACGGGCGACGCCGACTTTCTGTATCAAAAGGAGATCGTGGCCGCCAACCCGAAGATTTATGCGCAGATGGTCCACACCTTGAGCCCGCACAGCCGGGCGTTACCGTCGCCAGAGGCCGTGGAAACCACCTCCAGCAAGCTGTCTGATGGGCCCGAGGGCGCGCAGGCCACCGAGGCCTTTGTGGAGGCGCAAACCCAAGCCCCCCCGCGCCGAGCGATTCGATTGCGCAAAGAATAAGCGTCTCACAGTCCCAACCGACGAAGTTCGAGGCACGGCCCCTACGTCAAGCGCATGCAGCCGAACGATTTTTCCGCCCACACACCCATGATGCAGCAGTATTTGCGCATCAAGGCCGACCACCCCGACACGCTGGTTTTTTACCGGATGGGGGATTTCTACGAACTCTTCTTTGAGGACGCACGCAAGGCGCATCGACTGCTCGACATTACGCTGACCACACGCGGCGCTTCAGCCGGAGAACCCGTGGTGATGGCAGGCGTCCCGGTGCATGCGGTGGAGAGCTACCTCGCCAAGTTGCTCAAGCTGGGCGAATCGGTGGCTGTGGCCGAGCAAGTGGGAGACGTGGGTGCTTCCAAGGGTCCTGTGGAACGCAAGGTGGTGCGCATCGTCACGCCGGGGACGGTGACAGACGGCGAACTTCTCGAGGATCGTGCCGACACGCTATTGCTGGCCATTCACCCCCAGAGAGCGTCCACTGACACCCTGTGGGGCTTGGCGTGGCTCGGTTTGGCCAGTGGCACCCTGGGGCTCACAGAGTGCACCCACAAAGAATTGGACGCATGGCTGGCTCGACTGGAGCCTGCCGAGGTGTTGATCGCCTCGCCACACCACCCCGAGGTCTTGCAAGGGATGCGCACGGCATGCACGTCACGTCCTGCCTGGCAGTTTGAATCGGCCTTGGGAGAGCGCAAGTTGTGCAGCTTGTTGAACGTGGCGTCGCTCGCGGGCTACGGGGCGCAAGCGTTGACGGCCGCACACGCGGCCGCCGCCGCACTGCTGAGTTATGCCGAGCATACGCAGGGTCAGGCCTTGCGGCATATCCAGTCGCTGTCGGTGGAAAGATCAGACGAGCTTTTGCAGCTGCCCAGCGCGACGCTACGGAACTTGGAATTGGTGCGCACCTTGCGTGGGGAGGAATCCCCCACCTTGCTGTCGCTCCTGGACACATGCCAAACCGGCATGGGAAGCCGAGCGCTCCGCCTGTGGTTGACGCAACTGCCACGCGATCGTAAGACCGCGAATGCCAGGCTCGATGCCTTGGAGCGCTTGCGAGCGCATGGCTTCGACAGTTTGCGCGAGCAACTTCGCACCCTGAGCGACGTGGAAAGGATCACGTCGAGGCTGGCCTTGCGTCAGGCGCGCCCGCGTGAGCTGGCTGGCCTGCGCTCCACATTGATGAGCCTGCCTCTCTTGCGAAATCGCCTGCCGGCCGGCGCCTCGCCGTTGACGTCGGCCTCGGAACCGGACTTGCTGACCCGCCTCAGCGCTGCGCTCGACCTACCCCCGGAGGTGGCCACGCCCTTGCAAGCGCTGGCCGAGGAGCCTGCGGCGCTGTTGCGCGAAGGAGGCGTGATGGCTTCAGGCTTTGACCCCCAATTGGATGAGCTGCGTGGCATTTCAGAACATTGCGACGCCTACCTCCTCGATTTGGAACAGCGCGAGCGCGCCCGCACCGGGATTGGCAACTTGCGCGTGCAGTTCAATCGAGTGCACGGCTTTTATATTGAGGTCACGGCTTCGGGGCTGGACAAAGTGCCCGGGGACTACCAGCGCCGACAAACGCTGAAGAACGCAGAGCGGTTCATCACGCCCGAGTTGAAGGCCTTTGAGGACAAGGCACTTTCAGCGCAGGAACGGGCATTGGCCCGGGAAAAGTGGCTCTATGAGCAGTTGTTGGATGAGATGCAAAGTCACATCCCGGTGCTGTCTGCGCTAGGGAGGGCATTGGCCACCCTGGACGTCTTGGCGGCGCTCGCCGAGCGCAGCACCACCCTGGACTGGTGCAGACCCGAATTTGTGCCCTACCCTTGCATCGACATCTCAGCCGGTCGGCACCCGGTGGTGGAGCAACGGTTGCTGGACACAGGCAAAGGCGAGTTCATGCCCAATGATTGCCGCTTGGACGCCCGTTCCCGCATGCTGGTGATCACCGGCCCCAATATGGGGGGCAAGAGCACATTCATGCGTCAAGTGGCACTGACGGTGATCCTGGCCTCTTTGGGATCCATGGTGCCTGCAAAGGCTTGCCGTCTGGGTCCGGTCGATGCCATTCACACCCGCATCGGCGCCGCCGACGATTTGGCCAACGCGCAGTCCACCTTCATGGTGGAAATGACCGAAGCGGCCGCCATCTTGAACACAGCCACCCCGCAAAGCCTGGTGCTGATGGACGAAATTGGCCGGGGCACCAGCACCTTGGATGGCCTGGCCCTGGCGGGCGCCATTGCCAGCCATTTGCACGAGCGATGTGGGTCCTTCACGCTGTTTGCCACCCATTATTTTGAGTTGACCGAATTTGCCAATCGCCACGCCCACGTGATGAACGTCCATGTCGGTGCGGTGGAGAGCGGTCACGACATCGTTTTTTTGCACCAATTGGAGAGCGGCCCGGCCAACCGCAGCTATGGTGTTCAGGTGGCCCGATTGGCTGGGATGCCTGCGGCAGTCGTGCGTCAGGCCCGGGCGACGTTGGAACGCCTGGAGACCGAACAGGAAGCCAGCAAAACTCAAGTGGACTTGTTTGCTGCACCGATCGACGACAGCCCTGCGCAGAGTTCCTCGGCGCTAGACCTAGAGATGGACAAGGTGGACCCGGACAAGCTGTCACCGCGCGAGGCCTTAGACACCTTGTACCGGCTCAAGGCGCTGCGCCGGCCGCTCTAAATTTCCACGTAGCGGCCGAGGCGGACCATGGTGTTCCCGGGTTTGACATGGGCCAGCCCGGGCATCACCATGACTGCGTTGTCATAGGGCGTGACCCAGGTATGGTCACCGTCTTGCGCAATGGGCGTGCCCGCCTTGGCAATGACGTCCATGGCCACCACAGGCACCAAGAACTGGAACTGGGTGGATCGGGCCGTGATGGCCTCGGTGACCCGGACCGTGCGCTGCAGCGCCGGCAGCGGCAAACGCTGCTGGGAGGCCGCCCACTGCGGGGTGACCATGCCTGTCAGGGCCAAAAACCGACACAAAGCATCATGGGCCACGTCCGCTGACGATCGCTCCCAATGTTGGCCGCATTCAATGAGCAAGGCGCGCTTGGGGCTGGCTGGGTCGCTGAAGCCACCGCGGTCGACCATGCGCAGTCCCGCGGGGTGACCGGTATCGAGCATGAGGAGCTCGGGCAATCCCAATTCACGGGCAAACTGGGCGTTTTTGTCGACCTTGCCGCAAACCATGAGCGGGGCGCAGGGTTCGCTCATGGAATGCAAATCGAGCACCAGATCGCTGGCATCCACCCACGGCTGTAGCTGGCGAGCCCGCCGCAGTTCCACCGAGTCCCTTGACCCGAACAACTGGTCGTCGCCCCAGACACGGTTGAGGTCTTCATCCACACACCGGGAGGCGTTGGGATTGTGCGGATCGAACCTGGCATAGGCTTCGACATTGGCAAAGACCAGGATCAGGCGGCCTTTCAACGGGGTCACCCGTTGCCTCATGAACCCATTCAGGGCAATCGCACCACAAAGCTCATTGCCGTGGGTCAGGGCCTGCACCAAAACGGTGGGGCCAGGCCGGCCAGAGTCGAGCACATGAACCCAGTCGATGCCCGTGTTGCCGCGCCGCCACGGCTCGATATTGACCGGGGTCAGCTCTAAGGGTCGGTCATTGAATTCCATGGCTCGCAGTATGCCCATATTGCGCCCATGGGCCTACGGGCCTACCCGAATGGATACGGACCATTCTTGGGATAGCATCGGCCCGTTTCGTGCATCGTTTGTGCAACGCCTTAGCGCGGGTACTTTTTGAGGAGTCTCCATCATGACCGAACAAGAAATCAGAAATCTCGTGGAAGAAGTCCGTGAAGGCAGCTTGCCACGGCGCAGCTTCATTCAGACGATGGTGGGCGCAGGCGTCTCGGCCCCCATGGCCTCCATGCTCCTCATGCATTACGGCGTGGCCCAAGCGCAACCGACGCCAGCGTACAAACCCACCAAGCGGGGCGGCGGCGGTCCTTTGAAGGTTTTGTGGTGGCAAGGCGCGACCTTGCTGCAACCGCACTTCGCGGCCGGCACCAAGGACCAAGAAGGCTCTCGCATTTTTTATGAGCCCCTTGCATCGTGGGACAACGACGGCAACCTGGTGCCCATTTTGGCGGCCGAAATCCCCTCGCGCGCCAATGGGGGCGTGTCGGCCGATGGCAAGACCGTGACCTGGAAGCTCAAGAAGGGCGTGACTTGGCACGACGGTCAACCGTTCACGGCAGACGATTGCGTTTTCACCTGGGAATATGCGGCGGACCCTGCCACGGCAGCCGTGACCAGTGGTGTGTACAAGGACGTGACCGTGAAGAAGGTGGATTCCCACACCATCACGGTGACTTTCCCCAAGCCCACGCCCTTCTGGGCCACCGCCTTTGTTGCGGCTGAGGGCATGATCATTCCCAAGCACGTGTTTGGGCCTTTCAAAGGCGCCAAGTCGCGCGAAGCGCCTGCCAACCTCAAACCCGTGGGAACGGGTGCCTACAAATTTGTGGAGTTCGTGCCCGGCGACATGGTGCGTGGCACGATCAACACCAGTTACCACATGCCCAACCGCCCCTACTTCGACACCATCGAGATGAAGGGCGGCGGCGATGCCGTGTCGGCCGCACGCGCCGTGTTGCAGACGGGCGAGTTTGATTACGCCTGGAACCTGCAGGTGGAAGACGACGTGCTCAAGCGCCTCGAAGCAGGCGGCAAGGGCAAGGTGGAAATCGTGCCCAGCGGAGATATTGAATTTATCCAGCTCAATATCACCGATCCTTGGAACGAAGTCGACGGCGAGCGCTCGAGCGTCAAGTCCAAGCATTGGGCCTTCACCGATCCTGCCGTACGCGAAGCCATGTCTTTGGTCATTGACCGCAAGAGCATCCAGGACAATATTTACGGGCGTACCGGCATTGCCACCAGCAACTTCTTGAACAATCCGCCCAAGTACCGGTCTCCGAACACCAAGTATGAAGTGAATATCGACAAGGCCAATGCCGTGTTGGAAGCTGCAGGTTGGAAGAAAGGCGCGGATGGCATTCGCGAAAAGGGCGGCAAGAAGCTGAAGTTCGTGTTCCAAACGTCGGTCAACTCGCTGCGCCAAAAAGAACAGGCCGTGGTCAAGCAGGGCTGCCAAAAAGTGGGCATCGACCTGGAGTTGAAGTCGGTGGTGGCCAGTGTGTTTTTCTCTACGGACTTCGCCAACCCGGACACCTACCCGAAGTTCTTCTGCGACATGCAGATGTACACCACCACCATGACGCAGCCCTACCCTGAGCGGTTCATGGACCAGTATCTGACCAAGGAGATCTCGTCCAAGGCCAACAAGTGGCAAGGGCGCAATATCACCCGCTGGTCCAACAAGGATTACGACGCCACCTACGCACAGCTGGAACAAGAGCTCGATCCGGCCAAACAAGTGGCTTTGTTCATCAAGCTCAATGACTTGCCCTGCAAGGATAACGTGATCGTCCCCTTGATCAGCCGTCCTCGCGTGCGTGGCACCAACCTCAAGGTGGTGACGCGCCTATCAGGTTGGGACTTGGACCTGGGATTTGTGCAGGAATGGTTCCGCGACGCCTGATTTGATCACCTGCTAAAAAAAAGAAGGACCGCTCGTCCGTGGGACCTTATATCCTGCGGCGCCTGCTGCTTGCCCTGCCGAGTGTGCTGGGTATCAGCGTGGTGCTTTTCACCGTGTTAGCGATTGCGCCCGGAGATCCGTTCTCCGAGCTGGCGCTGAACCCCAACATCCCGCCCGAGATTCGCGATGCGCTGCGCGCGAAGTTCGGGCTGGATGACCCCATTTGGCAACGCTATGTGCGCTGGCTCATGGCCATGTTGCAAGGGGATTGGGGGTTCTCGTTCATCAGTCGGGTGAATGTGGACACATTGATCCTTCAGCGCGTGCCGGTCACCTTGGTGGTCATTGGGGCCTCACAGATTTTGGCGCTTTGCATCGCTCTGCCCGTGGGCGTGTACGCCGCGGTCAAGCCTTATTCTTGGTTTGACCGCGTCGCGAGCACCCTGGCGTTCATCGGGTTCTCACTGCCGACCTTCTTCACCGGCGTCTTGTTGATCTTGCTGTTTTCCATCAAGCTCGACTGGTTGCCCTTTGTTTACAAGGCCGATATCAGTGCCACGGGCTGGCGCTGGTGGTGGGAGCATGTGCGTCAGGCCATCATGCCGGTGACGGTGCTCGGGCTCTTTCAGGCCGCCAGTTGGATGCGCTATGTGCGCTCATCGGTGCTTGATGTGGTCCGGTTGGACTACGTGACCACGGCTCGCAGCAAAGGCTTGGGTGAGCGGGTCGTGGTGATAAAGCATGTGGTGCGCAATGCGCTGATCCCGGTGGTGACACTGGTCGCCATGCAAATGCCCGCTGTTTTTGGTGGCGCGATCGTCACCGAGCAGATTTTTCGCATTCCCGGGATCGGTTCATTGCTGATCGATGCCATTCTTCGCAACGACACCCCCGTCATCATGGCCGTCACCTTTGTGTTTTCGTGCTTGGTGATCATGTTCAACCTCATTGCCGACCTCCTCTATGGCTGGCTCGACCCCCGCATCTCCTTCCGCTGAGGCCCATGGCCTGAATCACCACGTCTCTCCGGCGCGAGAGGCTTGGAGGCGCTTCAAACGCCACAAGTTGGCGGTGTTGAGCGCTGGCGTGCTGCTGTGCCTGGTGGCCATGGTGGTCGTGGGCCCCATGTTCTGGAAAGTCGCCATCAATGACATCGATTTTTCAGCCAAATTGAACGGCCCTTCATTGGACCATCCCATGGGCACTGACGATTTGGGGCAAGACATGCTGGCGCGCATGATGTACGGTGGCCGAATCTCATTGGCGGTGGGCCTGGCGGCCATGGGCATCGCGATCTTGGTGGGCATCACCATCGGCGCCTTGGCGGGCATCTCTCGAGGCTGGGTGGATTCGGCGCTCATGTGGCTGACCGATCTCTTTTTGTCGATGCCGCAATTGCCCTTGTTGCTGGTGCTGATCTATTTGTTCCGTGACACGCTCAAGGCCTCATTCGGTCCTGAGATGGGCATTTTTGTGCTGATCGTGGTGGTGATCGGCGGATTTAGGTGGATGCCTGTGGCTCGCCTGGTGCGCGCGCAATTTTTCTCACTGCGGGAAAAGGAATTCGTGGAAGCCGCGCGGGCACTCGGTGCCTCGGTACCTCGTCAAGTGTCGCGGCATATCCTGCCCAACGCCTTGGGGCCAGTGATTGTCGCGGGCACCATCGATGTGGCGGCCGCCATCATCGCCGAATCGACACTGTCGTTCCTGGGGCTGGGATTTCCGCCCGACATCCCCACTTGGGGCCGCATTTTGTTCGACAGCAAAGACTATCTCGACATCGCGCCTCATTGGGCCCTGTTCCCCGGTGGTGCCATCTTTCTGACGGTGCTTTCCATCAATTTCATCGGCGACGGCCTGCGCGATGCGCTGGATCCTCGCAAGGTGCTGTAGACCTAGGACCTCCATGGCCTTGCTGGACATCAGGGGTTTAAAAACCCATTTCAAGACCGATGACGGCTGGTTGCATGCCGTGGACGGCGTGGATATTTCCATTGACCGTGGCGAGACCGTGTGCGTGGTCGGTGA
Source organism: uncultured Rubrivivax sp. (assembly GCA_964498795.1). Lineage (GTDB taxonomy): Bacteria > Pseudomonadota > Gammaproteobacteria > Burkholderiales > Burkholderiaceae_C > Rubrivivax. The sequence goes on from CAZCJB010000001.1 coordinate 41,262, forward strand.
ATCCGGCTGCGGCAAGTCGGTGACCGCCATGACGGTGCTCAAGCTGCTGCCCATGCCACCGGGAAAGATCGTGGCCGGGCAAGTGCTGTGGCAGGGGCGTGATTTGGTGCCACTGAGCGCTGCCGAAATGCAAAAGATTCGGGCCAAGGAAATTGCCATCGTTTTTCAAGAGCCCATGACATCGTTGAACCCGGTGTTCTCCGTGGGCGAACAAATCGCGGAATCGTTGCGCCTGCACGAAGGTTTGTCGAAGAAAGATGCGCTCGACCGTGCCGTGGAAATGCTCAAGCTGGTGCGCATCCCCACGCCTGAGCGTCGCGTCAATGACTACCCCCACCAATTCTCGGGGGGCATGAGGCAACGCGTGATGATCGCCATGGCGCTCAGCTGCAAGCCTCAACTGCTGATTGCCGATGAGCCCACTACCGCGCTGGATGTGACCATTCAAGCGCAGATTCTCGATTTGTTCAACGACCTGAAAGAGCAGTTTGG
>CAZCJB010000001.1:41763-76587 GCA_964498795.1 uncultured Rubrivivax sp.
GTGATGTTGATCACCCATGCCATGGGCGTGGTGGCCGAGGTGGCGCAACGGGTCGTGGTGATGTATGCGGGCAAAGTCGTCGAAGAGGCCCCTGTGGCTGAGCTGTTTGCGCGTCCGCGTCACCCCTACACACAGGGTCTGATCCGCTCCATTCCTCGCATCGATCTGGCGGCCACCCACAAGGTTCGTCTTGAGGCCATTCCGGGGTCGGTACCCAAGCTCGTCGCGCCCGCCGAAGGTTGTCGGTTCGCCAGTCGCTGCAAGCACGCATCGCCTGCCTGCTCCACGGCCACCCCGCCGCTGCGTGAGGTGGCTCCCGGCCACAAAGTGGCCTGCATACTCGAGTCGGTGTCGGCATGAGCGAACCCCTGCTGAAAGTCAAAGACCTGGTCAAGCACTTTCCCATCAAGGGAGGCGTGCTGGGTCGCGTAGTGGACAAGGTGCATGCGGTAGACGGGGTGAGCTTCGAGCTGCAGGCTGGAGAAACCTTGGGCGTGGTGGGCGAATCGGGTTGCGGCAAGAGCACCACGGGCCGATGCATCCTGCGCTTGATCGAACCCACCTCAGGCGAGGTGTGGTTTGAAGGCCAAAACGTCACGGCCATGGACAAAAAGTCTCTGCGCGCGCTCGCGCGAGACATGCAAATCATCTTCCAAGATCCTTATGCGTCATTGAATCCACGCATGACGGTGGGTGCCATCATTGGCGAGGCCCTGCTGATCCATCGACTCACCAAGACCAAGGCCGAGTTCACTGAGCGCATCGTGGAACTGTTGGAAACTGTGGGTTTGAACGCCGACCACATGCGTCGGTATCCGCATGAGTTTTCAGGGGGTCAACGTCAACGTGTGGGCATCGCCCGCGCTCTGGCCGTCAGCCCCAAACTCGTGGTTTGTGATGAAGCGGTGTCGGCCTTGGACGTGTCGATTCAAGCGCAGGTGATCAATCTGCTCGAAGACCTGCAATCCCGCTTCAACTTGACCTACATGTTCATTGCCCACGACCTCTCGGTGGTGGAGCACATCAGCGACCGCGTGGCCGTGATGTATTTGGGCCGCATCGTGGAAATCGCGCCGGCCAAAGACCTGTATACGAACCCCAAGCACCCTTACACCGAGGCGTTGTTGTCGGCCGTGCCGATTCCCGATCCGCAGGTGAAGCGCAAGCGCATCATGTTGCAGGGGGATGTCCCCAGTCCGATTCATCCTCCCAGCGGCTGTCACTTCCACACGCGATGCCCGATGGCTCAGCATCCGCTGTGCAGCACTGAAAAACCGACGCTTAAGAAGTCGGGTGAGGGCCACTGGGTGGCGTGCCACCTCAGAGATTGAGTGTCAACAGTTGCCGACAAAGGCACAAACCGCAATATTGAACCGTTGCACCCTTATCTACTGATGGCTAACCATCGCATCTGCCCATCGACTTCGATAGCCTGAATCTGAAAGGCGTGGTCAAAAACCTCTTGAAGCGCTTGATGCAAAGCCCCGTCTGAAGGCGCACCAAGGGCCGCTACACGCCCTCTGGTCATGACCACTAAATAGTCGGCTCGCAGCGCCGCGTTCAGGTCGTGCAAGACCGTAATCACTGAGCGCCCCTCACGGGCATACTCCTGCCAAATTCGTATTTGATCACGCTGGTGAGGAGGATCGAGGTGACTGATGGGTTCATCGAGCAATAGCACTTGCGCTCGTACAGCAAATGCGCGGGCGAGTAAAACCCTTTGAAACTCACCCGCCGACAGTTCGTTCAAGCGCCGTTGCGACAACAACTCAACCTGAGTCTGTTGCATGGCCAGTCTGACGGCGAACTCGTCGTCGACCTGAGGCGTGCCTAAGATACCCTGATGTGCCAGCCGCCCCAAACGGACCGTCTCCTCCACCGTCAATTCGCCGTCGCCAGGGCTTTGCTGCACCATCCAAGCCAACCAGCGGGCTCTTGCGCTGGCAGACCAGTCCCTGACGCGTCGACCATCCCAGCACAATGACCCGGCCGATAGATGATGCAAACCAGCCAAAGCAGCAAGCAACGTACTTTTTCCCGCTCCATTGGGGCCCACCACGGCCCACCATTTTCCGTAGGGGATGGTCAGATTTATGTCATGCAGTACAGGCCGACCACCCCAGTGGCAACGGAGTCCAACAGCCTCAATGCATGTCCTTTCGGAAGTCACGCCACCGCCTCCCCCGACCTGCGCAACAGCCACAACAGGTAGACTCCGCCCACGATCGCAGTCAGGATGCCAACAGGCAACTCTACTGGCGCATTCAGCGATCGCGCTGACACATCAGCGGCCAACAACAAAAACCCACCCACCAGCGCCGAAAGGATCAACAGCGGTCGATGGGTGAGCGGCATCAGGCGCCGCGCGACGTGAGGCGCCACCAACCCTACAAAGGCGATCAACCCACATTGCGACACTGCGCTGGCGGTGGCAAGCGCCATGATCGCAACGTAACCTGCGCGAACACTTTGTAACGACAATCCCAAACTGGCAGCGGTTTTTTCACCCAGCACCAGTGCATCCAAGGCACGCGCGTACCGAGTACTGAACAGCAGCAATATTCCCACGCAGACACTCAGAAACCACGCGCCACCCCAACCGATCAGGCCAGTACTACCGAGTAAAAAGGACTGACGCCCACGCAGAGCGCCGGGCTCCAAGGTCACCACCAAATCTGACATTGCCGTCATCAGCACGCTGACCACCACGCCGGACAGTAATAAGGTCGTCGGTCGCCCGGAGCTGCGCGAGAGAAACCAGCTGATGGTCACGCCCACCAACGCGCCTACAAAGGCCACCACGACAAGCGCAGCACTAAAGCTCCATGTACCCGTCCAAGCGGTAGAGCTCGCCGTCAGACCGAGTATCAACACCACCCCCAAACTCGCGCCAGAAGCTGAGCCGAGGAGATAGGGATCGGCCAGCGGATTTCGAAAGAGGCCTTGCGCGACTGCTCCAGCCAATCCCAACAAGGCGCCGGCAGCCCAGGCCCCAAGCGTACGAGGCAGTCGGATCTCGAGAATCAAGAACTCGTCCCGGCCCCAGGACCATGACCAGCCTTGCGATCCTGCGGCGGCACCCAGGACCGCCAGTCCGAGGTTGGCAACGCACCAAATCAGCGTCCAAGCCCTGAAAGTCAAGGGCTTCACGGAGCCACTCCAGCCTTGTGAGTCAGGCATTGCGACAGAGTGCGTGCGCCCTCACCCAAGCGAGGACCTGCCCGAACCAAAGTATCCATCTGCTCCTCGTTCAGCGCACAGACGCGCTGAAACTTGAGCGCTGGCAGCGTCGACCAGCCAGGCCGCCTATGCATGCCTTGGACCTCTATTTGAGAGCCCATGATCCAATCCGGTTGTGACTGGACCACCCATTCGGAATTCAACGCTGGGAAAGGCCCCCAAGAACCCGGCACGATATTGGACAAACCCAAGCGGATCAAGAGTTCTCCCACGAAGGATGAGGCGCTAGCCGCATGAGGCGTAGAGGCCACCTCGAAATACACCCGCTGACCTCGGGCACTTGCTGGGACTCTCCGAGCAGCCTCATCGATCTGGGCTTGAAGCTCCTGCCAGGTCCGTTGGGCAGCTCGAGGTCGATCCAACAGAGTTGCGATTTTCTCCATCACTCGTTGCACCTCCGTCAAGGTGCGAGGTTCCAAGGCCACGACCTTCAAACCCAGCGACTCTAAACGATCGATCACTCTCGTCGATGACGCCGCCAGCACGACGTCGGGACGAAGGGCGACGATTTGTTCGATCCGTGTATCCTCAAGTCCGCCCACCTTGGGCAGCGAGCGAACGCTTGGGGGCCACTTTGAATATCGATCTGTGGCCACAAGTCGTTCGCAGGCCTCAAGAGCGCAAACGGTTTCAGTGAGCGAGGGCGTCAAGGCCACAATTCGACGAACGGGAAGAGCCACTTCGACCTTTACCCCTCGGTCGTCTACCACAGAGGCAACTGCTGCCCAAGCGGGAGTCCATCCCGCTAGAAGCAATATCGCACATACCCCCGCAGCCCAGCCGCCAGCAGCAGCCCAGGGCAAATCACCGCCCTGGGGACTCATACCTCAAGATCACCCAAGCTTGGCGACCTAACCCTTGATAATCGCGCGACGGAACCGTGGCTTGATCGGTGGCGTTGAGCAACTTGAATTGAACGGCCCACCTCGGCTCAAACTGCCATTGAACCATACCGTCCAGGGTGGTCTCTGGCGCCAATTGTTGACCGGCATCGGGGCGTCCCCCTAGATGCATCATCGTTGCGGACCATTGCAACGCTTGCCTGGTCCACTGCACGCGCAGCTGCCCCTGACTGGCAGCTCGCCGAGACAAGCGAATACCTGTCAGCGCATCCTTCGCGTCCAAAAACTCCCAATTCGCCGCGACGTTCCACGGGCCTGCAGCCCATTGACCTTTCAGGCTCAGACCACGCAGGTGTGCTTGGTTGATGTTGCGAGCACACCCATAATCGTAGGACGGGTCCTTGGGGCACCAAGAGCGATCGCCCTCGTAGCCAATGAGATCTCGAACTCGATTATTGAACATCGTTGCCTCGGAGCTCAGTGCGCCCCGTTTCCAGGCTACACCCCACTCGATACTTTGTCCCCGTTCAGGTCGCAAAGTAGGCACGCCGTACCCCGGGTACACCAGATCATTGAAGCTGGGCGCCCGAAAAGTGTTTCCCCACAAGGCTCGGATTTTGAGACCACTGTCCAGAGCCCAAACTCCCCCTAATCGTGCTGTGTTTACGTCGCCATAATCGTTGCTGTGATCGCGGCGAGCATCAGCCTGCCACGACCAACTCCCTGAGTGACCCGTCCAAGCGCCAACGATCGCACCGTTATTTCGGGACGCAGTTTGATAGTAACTGCTGGACTGTGCCCTTTCATCGGTCTTTTCGAGGGCGATGACCGTCTGTCCCCATGCAGTCCAATTTCTGGATGCCTGCACCGTACCCTGGTTGCGCACCGTTTGATATCGGTCTGGCGATGAAGCCCCCTGCCGAGCGTCATCGGCACTGTGGGCAACACGCGCGCTCCACCGCCAGAGCTCCCACTGCCCTCGCCAATCCAACGCAGCGACTTCAGAGACCACACGATTGCGGAAGTCTGCGCTCGGATCCGGGGCATAAGTGGGCGGAAGGTACTCGCTGGCATCGTACTGTGCGTTGAGGGACGTCCGCAGAATTGAGACCCCCAAACGCTGCGATGGCGTGGGCTTGAAGCCCCACTGGGCTTGAAAGGTTTCGAGTGAATACCCATCAGCGTCCGGGTTGTAATTTCCAAAACGATCCCCTGGCTTCAGGACGGAAACGCCTCGACTAGACTCGCGCGACCACGCAGCAGATGCGTCCCAATCGCCCTGACGAGTGCCGGCGGCGAGGCTGTGGATCCGGCTTCCATACCCACCCTGCGCAAGGCTGGCCGCTACGGTGGAGAGCTCATCTCCCCGGTGTGTGAAGATTTGAACCACACCGCCAACGGCATCTGCCCCGTATATGCTGGATCCAGGTCCACGAAGGATCTCCACACGATCAATGGAACTCAGGCTGATTTGCTCAAGCGCAGCCAAACCTAAAGTGGCCGAACCCACACGGGCTCCGTCAATGAGTACGACGGTTTGACCGCCATTCGCTCCGCGAATCATGGCAGACGTCCCTTGGCCGGGTCCGCCAGCGCGCACAAGCTGCACACCGGCTTCTCGGCGCAAGAGATCTCCTAAAGAGTCAGCCGTGGAATTTTTAATGACGTCTGCGGAAATCACAATCACGTCTGCGGCCAAGCGCTCAGGCGCCAGGGGCTCACGGCTACCCGTGATCACAACCTGGGAATCTGCAAAAGCAGACGTTACCAGGAAGCCAGACAACAAGAAGGAAAAGAGAGATTTGAGATAGGGTTTGGAAGAATTCCACACAATGAACTGCCTTTCACAACACGCCCCGTGTAGCGCAGAAAAACTCGCCAAAGCGTGGAGAAAAACAGACGTTGAACTGAGCCATGGCTCAGTTCCGCACCCTGTCGCCCACCGCAACTTTGGCTCCCTAGCAACAGGCCGGTATCCGGGCTCGCGAGTGACGGGCCGTTGAAGACCCGAAGCGCGCAACACCTTCCCAGGCAAAAGCCCAGTGGCCGTTCGTCACACGCTCCTCGCTCACCGTTGCGGGGGCAGCGCCGGAATAGACCCATGCCGAAGACATGGAACGCACCGGCTTCCCGTTTAACCCACCGTCACCGACGCGCCGGCGGGCACCTACTGCAAGCCGACACATGGTACCTGAACTCTGAGCTCTTCAGCCCCACTTTTTTGCAGATCTGCCCTGCTTATTTGCGCGTAGAGCCGCCAGGAATTGATTCAGCCGCAGGATCACTCGCTATAATTTGGATTTCACCCACGGCTCGCCCTGGACCGTTCTGACTTCGGGGCCGTGCCATGCGTCATGACCAAGTTCGTCTTTGTCACCGGCGGTGTCGTATCGTCCCTCGGGAAGGGCATTGCGGCCGCCTCTCTTGCCGCGATTCTTGAATCGCGCGGCCTCAAAGTCACCCTCGTCAAGCTGGATCCCTATCTGAATGTAGATCCTGGGACGATGAGCCCTTTTCAGCACGGTGAAGTCTTTGTGACCGACGACGGTGCGGAGACTGATCTCGACTTGGGACATTACGAGCGCTTCATCACCACCCGCATGAAGCGCACCAACAATTTCACCACCGGGCAAATCTACAAGAGCGTGCTTGAGAAAGAACGCCGCGGCGACTACCTGGGCAAGACCGTCCAGGTGATTCCTCACGTCACCAACGAGATCCAGGAGTTCGTCAAGCGCGGCGCTTGCGAAGTGGATGTGGCCATCGTGGAGATTGGTGGCACGGTGGGTGACATCGAGTCCTTGCCCTTCTTGGAGGCGGTGCGACAGATGAGTTTGCGTCTGGGACCTGCCCACACGGCATTCGTACACTTGACCTACGTGCCTTGGATCGCGGCGGCCGGTGAACTCAAGACCAAACCCACGCAACACACCGTGCAAAAACTGCGCGAAATTGGTATTCAGCCTGACGTGTTGCTGTGCCGCGCAGACCGCCCCATCCCTGAGGATGAACGCGACAAGATCAGCTTGTTCACCAATGTGCCCTTGCATGGCGTCATCTCCATGTGGGACGTGGACACCATCTACAAAGTGCCGCGCCTTTTGCATGAGCAAGGCTTGGACGAGCAGATTTGCATGAAACTGCAACTCTTGACCAAACCGGCAGATCTCAAGCGGTGGGACTCCTTGGTGCACGAAGTGGCGCATCCCCAAACCCATGTGCGCATCGCCATGTGCGGCAAGTACACCGATCTGTCGGACTCCTACAAGTCGCTCAACGAAGCTCTTCGCCATGCAGGTATCCACAACCATGCGCGGGTGGAGATTGACTACGTGGACGCGGAAACTCTCACGCCCGACAACGTGGACCAACTCGTCGCATTCGATGCCATCTTGGTCCCTGGTGGATTTGGCAAGCGCGGCATTGAAGGCAAAATTTGTGCGGTCAAGCTTGCGCGGGAACGACGCATCCCCTACCTGGGTATTTGTTTGGGCATGCAGGTGGCCACCATCGAGTTTGCACGGCACGTCGCAGGCCTGACCCAGGCCAACTCCACCGAATTCGAACCCGACACGCCGCAACCCGTCATTGCCTTGATTGATGAGTGGCTAGACCGCGACGGGTCCATTCAAAAGCGTGATGCGTCCTCGGATTTGGGAGGCACCATGCGTCTGGGAGCTCAAAGCTCAGATGTGAAGCCAGGCACGCTGGCCCACCGGATTTACGGGTCAGTGGTGACCGAGAGACATCGCCATCGCTATGAGGCCAATGTGCACTACCTCGATCGACTGCAAGACGCGGGGCTGGTGATCTCAGCCCTGACGCAGCGAGAAAAGCTCACCGAGATGGTGGAACTCCCATCCTCTGTGCACCCTTGGTTCGTAGGTGTGCAATTTCACCCTGAATTCAAGAGCACGCCCTGGGAAGGGCATCCGTTGTTCATCAGCTTTGTCGCTGCAGCCTTGAAGCACAAAGAGCAAAGAGACACTCAGGAGAAGGTGGCGGCATGAAGTTGTGTGGCTTCGACATTGGCATCGACCGTCCGTTCTTCTTGATTGCAGGACCTTGCGTGGTGGAGAGCGAACAGCTTCAGATGGACGTCGCGGGGCAATTGCAGGAGATCACGCGCTCGCTCGGCATTGCGTTCATCTTCAAGAGCAGTTACGACAAGGCCAACCGCTCCAGCGGAAGCTCATTTCGAGGCCCCGGCATGTCCCGTGGCTTGGACATTTTGGCCAAGGTTCGATCGACCCTGAACGTGCCGATCTTGACAGACGTTCACACCGAGGCTGAGATCCCCCAAGTGGCCTCAGTGGTCGACGTGCTGCAGACACCGGCCTTCTTGTGCCGCCAAACCGATTTCATACGAGCCGTGGCGCAGTGCGGCAAGCCGGTGAACATCAAGAAGGGGCAGTTTCTGGCGCCTCAAGACATGAAGAATGTCATCGACAAGGCGCGTGCTGCGGCCCGGGAAGTGGGCTTGCCCGAAGACAACTTCATGGCCTGTGAACGCGGAGCGACCTTCGGCTATAACAACTTGGTGTCAGATATGCGGTCGCTGGCGATCATGCGCAACACCGGTGCGCCGGTGGTGTTCGATGCCACACACAGCGTGCAGCTGCCAGGCGGTCAAGGCACCAGTTCGGGCGGGCAGCGTGAGTTCGTTCCCGTGCTGTCCCGTGCGGCTGTGGCGGTGGGGGTGAGCGGCTTGTTCATGGAAACCCACCCTGACCCGGCCCACGCACTCTCGGACGGCCCCAATGCGGTCCCGCTGAAACATATGCGGGCCTTGTTGGAGCAGTTGGTGGCCTTGGACCAGGTGGTCAAGCGCCAAACCCTGCTCGAAAACGACTTTACAGAGTGAGAGACTTTCAGTATGAGTGCCATTGTCGACATCGTCGGACGTGAAATTCTGGACAGCCGCGGCAACCCCACGGTCGAGTGTGATGTGCTGTTGGAGTCCGGCACTATGGGCCGTGCGGCGGTGCCCTCTGGCGCCTCCACGGGGTCGCGCGAGGCCATTGAGCTACGTGACGGCGACAAGAGTCGTTATCTGGGCAAAGGCGTACTGAAGGCTGTCGAACACATCAACACCGAGATCAGCGAGGCCGTGCTGGGGCTGGATGCCAGCGAGCAAGCCTTCTTGGACAAAACCCTGCTTGACTTGGACGGCACAGAGAACAAAAGCCGCCTGGGCGCCAACGCCACCTTGGCAGTGAGCATGGCCGTAGCACGCGCCGCGGCTGAGGAAAGCGGTCTGCCCCTGTATCGCTACTTCGGCGGCATGGGAGGGATGCAATTGCCCGTGCCCATGATGAATGTGATCAACGGTGGCGCTCATGCCAACAACAACCTGGACCTGCAGGAGTTGATGATCATTCCCGTGGGGGCGCCCAGTTTCCGAGAGGCTGTGCGTTACGGTGCAGAGGTGTTTCACGCGCTCAAGAAGATCATCGACGGAAAGGGCATGAGCACGGCCGTTGGCGATGAGGGAGGGTTTGCTCCCAGCGTGCCGGGCCACGAAGCCGCCATTCAAATGATCCTCGAGGCCATTGACAAAGCGGGCTTCATCGCTGGAGAACAAATCGCCATTGGCTTGGACTGCGCCGCCAGTGAGTTCTTCAAAGAGGGAAAGTACCACCTCGAGGGCGAAGGACTGGTGTTGAGCGCTTCTGAGTGGACCGATATGCTCGCCACCTGGGTGGACAAGTACCCCATCATCAGCATCGAAGACGGCATGCACGAGGGAGACTGGGACGGATGGAAGCACTTGACCGAGCGACTCGGTCGTCGAGTGCAGTTGGTGGGAGATGATCTGTTTGTGACCAACACCAAGATCTTGCGGCAAGGCATCGACCAAAGCATCGCTAACTCCATCCTCATCAAGATCAACCAGATTGGGACCTTGACCGAAACATTTGCTGCGATTGAAATGGCCAAACGTGCGGGCTACACCGCCGTCATCAGTCACCGCTCAGGGGAGACAGAGGATTCCACCATCGCCGACATTGCCGTAGGCACCAACGCTGGCCAAATCAAGACGGGTTCGATGAGCCGCTCTGACCGAATGGCCAAGTACAACCAACTCCTTCGCATCGAAGAGGATTTGGGTGATGTGGCCTCCTATCCAGGCCGCTCCGCTTTCTACAATTTGCGCTGACCGGGGAATGATCCTTTGCGCTGGCTGACCGTCACCCTGAGCGTCTTGCTCTTATCCGCCCAGGCCAGTCTATGGTTGGGTAAGGGCAGTCTGCCCAATGTGTGGAGCCTGCAACGGTCCCTGGAGGCTCAGACCGCGCGCAACGAAGCACTCAAGGAACGCAATGCCCGTGTCTCCGCCGAGGTGAACGACCTTCGCGAAGGTCTGGAAATGGTGGAAGAAAAGGCCCGCGGGGAACTGGGAATGCTGCGCCCCGATGAAGTGCTGGTGCAGATGACCAAGCGTCGCTGAGCTGGGAAAAGTTTGCCCCTTGGACACATTTCTGTGGGCCGTCTCGCCTGGGTTCACCACCGCCTTTGAAGTCTGGGGAAGTGGGGTCACTTGGTTGGAGATCGTGGCTCTGGGGCTGTCCGTGGCCATGGTGTTGTGCAATTTACGCGTCCATGTGGCCGGATGGCCTTTAGCCATCACCAGCTCCTTGCTCTACGCCCTGCTCTTCTATCACTACAGGCTCTACGGCGAGGCGAGTCTGCAACTGGTGTTTGTGACCATGTCGGCATGGGGTTGGTGGCAGTGGCTGCGTCCCTCGCGCAGCCCGTCCAGTGTCCACGGCGTGAGTTCACTTTCCAGGCAGCAACAATGGGCTACCTTGGTTGTCACTCTGGCCGCGTGGCCGTTATTGGGTGGCCTATTGAGTCGGGTTAGCGACAGCGACGTACCCTATCTGGATGCGCTGCCCACCGTGGCCAGTTTGACCGGCCAATGGTTGCTGGCGCGCAAGCGGGTCGAAAACTGGGTGGTATGGCTGGGTGTGAATCTCTTCAGCGTGGGCCTGTTTGCCTACAAACATTTGTGGTTGACGGCGTGTCTTTATGCGCTTTTTGCCGGATTGTCCTGGGTGGGCTGGCGCCGATGGAGTCAGTGGCTCCGCACTGCGAGAACGGCCGGTGATGTCTGAACCAAAGAGCGCTTGCGTCATCGCCATCTTGGGCGCCGAGAGCACGGGCAAGACCACTCTTGCGCAAGACTTGGCGCTAGCACTGCAACTCCAATGGGGTCTGCGTGCGACTTGGGTGCCCGAATGGCTGCGAACCTGGTGTTCGCGAGAAGGGCGGACTCCTGTCTTGGAAGAGCAAGAAGCCATTGCCCGGCAACAGACCACTTTGATCGAGGCGGCCACCTCGGAACACGAGGTGGTGGTGTGTGACACCACGGCGATCATGACCGCCGTATACAGTGAACTGTTGTTCGCCGACCGCAGTCTGGAGCCAATGGCTTTAATGGCCCATCAAGGCATCCACCTGACCTTGGTCACGGACCTCGACATTGTCTGGCAAGCCGACGGTCATCAGCGTGACGGGCCGCATGTGCGCGAACCGGTGGACCGATCCGTTTGCGATCTGCTGACCCGGCATCAAATACCTTGGTCTCGTGTGAGCGGCTCGGGTCCGCAGCGGCTGACCTGTGCACTGGCACACGTTCAAGCCACGTTACAGCGCCACGGCTTCAATTGAGTGAGGCACTACCTGGCACCAAATCTGATGGCGGCGTGAAAGCCTCCCCGACATCGACCGCATCAAAGCGGTAGTGCTGGCCACAAAAGTCACACCCGATGTCGACTTCGCCTTGTTCGCACAAGATGCTGTGGACCTCAGCACGCCCAAGGCCCAAAAGCATTTGGGTGACGCGATCACGCGAACACGTGCAGGAGAAGGTCGGCACCAGAGGCTCGAAGCGGATGACATCCTCCTCCCAAAACAGTCGGCGCAAGACGGTGTCCGGGTCCAATGTCAACAATTCTTCAGGGGTCAGCGTGGCCGTCAAGTGGGCAATGCGATGGAATCCTTCATTCCATGCAGGGTCAGCCTCATCGAGCTGTGGCCCCAGGTTACCTTCGCCTTCCACCGGCAGTCGTTGGATGAGCAACCCGGCGGCGACCTGGTCGTTGGCCGCCAAGACCAACCGGGTTTGCAACTGCTCCGACTGCCGCATATAGAGCTCTAGCACGTCGGACAAGCTCTGGAGGGGCTCGCCCGCTTCGTCGCTGAAAGACACCACCCCTTGATACGGCTGTTGCCCAGGAGCTCGATCTTGAGGATCCAAGGTGATGGCGCATCGGCCTCGCCCCGAGGCATTCATCAAGGTGGACAGGCCGGCGTCGGCGGCCACCGCCTCCGACACGGTGGCCGTGGCTCGAAACTTCAACCCAGGACGCACCTCGCACACGGCCAAAGGCACCGGGCCGTCACCCTGCATCTGCAAAATTAAAGCGCCATCGAACTTGATGTTGGCGTGCATCAAGACACCCGCCGCCGACATCTGCCCCAAGAGTGATTGCACCGCTGCCGGCCACAAGCCACTGCCTCCTTGCTGCGGATCTCTGCGGCGGCAAAGCTCCTGCCAGCTGGAGGTCAGACGTACCAGCATGCCGCGTACCGGCAAACCTTCGAAAAGAAACTTGTGCAGTTGATCCATCAGGCCAACTTCTTCAGACCGCGGCGGTGTTGTTGCAAGTTCTCCACGTAGTGGGACGCACTCATCTTGATGCGGGCCACCTGCTCGGGTGACAGTTCACGAACCACCTTGGCCGGAGCACCCATGATCAAGACGCCATCGGGGAACTCTTTGCCTTCGGTGACCACCGAACCCGCTGCCACCATGCAGTTCTTGCCGATCTTGGCGCCATTGAGCACCACGGCTTGGATGCCAATGAGCGAACCATCGCCCACCGAGCACCCATGCAACATCACCTGGTGGCCCACCGTGACGTCACAGCCGATGGTCAGAGGCTTGCCAATATCCACGTGCAGGACACTGTTGTCTTGGATGTTGGAACGTGCGCCGATGCGAATTTCGGCGGAATCTGCTCGCGCCACGGTCCCATACCAAATACTCGCCTCGTCCTCGAGAGTGATGCGACCCATCACGCTGGCGCTGTCAGCCACCCAGGCCGATGCAGAAATCTGAGGGACCCAATCGTCCAACGCGTAAACAGCCACTTCATCCTCCTTGCGGACACTCCCATAATTGTAGGGATGGAACTGCGACAACGGGCCTTGGAGGCCTTGCAAATCAGCGATCCGACGAAAAAAGTGGCGATGACCCGAGGCCTCTGGGACTTGTGTCAGCAGGGCGGCACCATCGATGCCCACGCCCAGTTTGATCCTCCTCCCGAATTACCTGGCCGACCCGCTCGGCCGTTGCTGGTGCCACCCGCACAAGTGCCACGCCGCAGCCCATTCACGCGCGATGGTCGAGCTGCCCTGCTGCATGCCGTAGCGCACATTGAATTCAATGCGATCAACCTGGCTTTGGACGCTGTCTGGCGTTTTGCGGATCTGCCCACGGCTTATTACGTCGACTGGTTGCGAGTCGCCGCAGAAGAGGCCCATCATTTTGAGTTGTTGACGGTTCATTTGAACTCTTTGGATTGCCACTATGGAGACTTCGACGCCCACGATGGACTGTGGACCATGGTGATCAAAACGTCCCTCGACGTCACGGCCAGGATGGCCTTGGTGCCCAGGACCCTGGAGGCTCGGGGCCTGGACGCGACCCCTCCGATGCAACACCGATTGTCCCGAGCCGGGGACCTTCGAGCCGTGGAGATTCTCGACGTCATCTTGCGCGATGAGATTGGACATGTGGCCATCGGCAACCATTGGTACGGATGGCTGTGTGAACGCCAAGGACTCGAACCCGTGGCGCACTATCGGCATCTGGCTCAGTTGCACGGGGCGCCTCGTTTACGTCAGCCCCTGAACCTGTCGGCACGCCGCCGGGCGGGTTTCACCTCAGCAGAAATGGCATGGATGACCGAGATATGAGCTCAAGCCCCACCTCGCGGATGGTGCTGGGCGTGCAACTGGCGCAGACGCTCACGCGCGACATGGGTGTAGATGGTGGTGGTCGAGATGTCAGCATGGCCCAGCAACATTTGCACGGCCCGCAAGTCGGCGCCATGGTTGAGCAGGTGGGTCGCGAATGCATGTCGAAGCGTATGCGGTGACAACGGCGAATCAATGCCTGCCCGTCGGGCATAGCGCTTGATCAAGAGCCAAAATGCCTGCCGGGTCATGGCTCCACCTCGAGCTGTAACGAACAGCGCATCGCTGGTGCGAGATTGCAAGATGACCGGTCGGGCCTGCGCAAGATAGCTCTGAATCCATTGGTGGGCCTGGGCCCCAAATGGCACCAATCGCTCCTTGGAGCCCTTGCCCATGACGCGCAGCGCACCTTCGTCCAAGCTGACATGGACCGTCTTCAGTGACACCAGCTCACTGACGCGCAGACCGCTGGCATACAGCAACTCCAGCATCGCACGGTCCCGATGTCCCAAAGCCTCTTCGGTTAAAGGCGCGGCAATCAAGGCCTCCACTTGAGCTTCACTCAATGATTTCGGCACCCTCAGCGGCTGTTTGGCGGCCAGCAATCTCAGGGTCGGATCGGCCACGGTCAAGTGCTCTCGCAAGGCCCAGCGGAAGAACCGCTTGAACACCGTGAGTCGCCGGTTGGCGGTGGTGGCACGGGTGGCGGCATGCCTGTGGGCCATATAGCCCAGCAAGTCAGACTCTCGGGTCTGCGCGAGCGGGCGGCCAGCCTCGGCCTGGAGCCACGCGGCATAGAGGTGAAGGTCTCGCCGGTAGGCGCTCAAGGTGAGGCGCGCCAAGCCCTCTTCGACCCAGAGTGCATCTGCGAAACGATCGATCAGCTGGGCGTTGTCACTGTCATGTGATGCCACCACCAAGCGAGCCCTCTTCTTATCAGTCGAGCGAGAGCTTTTGTTGCGCGACCACCTTCTTGTACACGTCGAATTCAGCACGAATTTGCGCCGCAAACTCCTCTGACGAGTTCGCCACCACCAGGGACCCGGTGTCTTCGATGCGCTTTTTCACTTCAGGCATGGCCACCGTCTGCTTGACGGCTTGGCTGATCTTGTCGACCACCTCTTTGGGCAGACCCTTGGGGCCGTAAATGCCGTAGTAAGCCATGCGATTGACCGGCTCCAAGCCCACTTCTTTGAAAGTCGGCACATTGGGTAGCTGTGCCAAACGCTGAGGTGCTGCAACCACAATGGGGATGAGGCGCCCATCTTTGATGAACGGTAAGGCCGAGGGCATGTTGTCAAAAATGATTTGCACCTGGCCTGCCACCGTGTCGTTCAGCGCGGGCCCAGCACCACGGTATGGGATGTGGGTGATGAACACGCCTGCCAGGTTCTTGAAAAGCTCGGTTTGCAGGTGACCAATGCCGCCTGTCCCAGAACTGGAATAGCTGTATTTGCCGGGGTTGCGTTTGACTTCGGCAATGAACCCTTTGTAGTCCCGCGCCGGAAAACTGGGGTGGACCGCGATCACATTGGGCGTGGCCGCAATGTTGATGATGGGCGTGAAGTCGGTCAGAGGGTTATACGCGATCTTGGGGTTGATGGCCGGATTGGCGGCCGTGGTGGACACCGTGGCCATGCCCAGCGCATAGCCGTCCGGTGCGGCCTTGGCGGTTTCAGTGGCTCCGACCGAGCCACCGCCTCCGGCTTTGTTTTCCACAATCATGGACACCCCCAAGGGGCCGCTGATGCGTTCAGCCACCACGCGGGCCACGATGTCGGTGGTTCCGCCTGGCGCAAATGGCACCACCAGCCTCACCGGCTTGGTCGGATAGCTCTGAGCCGAGGCCACGAGGGGGCTCATGAGTGCCAAGGCCCCCGCCATCCCCACGGTCAGGATCCACAATCGTTGAGAGCGGTTCATGGTGATATCTCCAATGGTCGATACAAATTACTTCAGGGTCAGGGAAATGCGCCGAGCAAACCCGCACGCAGGGCCTTGTCGTAAGGCTGCTCCCCAATAAAGCTCTTCAGCACGGCTGCATAGAAATCGGACCCTGCCAAGGGTTCTCCTCGCAGTGTGCCATTCAATTGGAACACCAGACCCTTGGTGGGGTCAAAGTCCAGGTCGACGACATCGCCCTTGTGCACCGTTTTCAAAGCCGCAATTGAGGCCTCAAAACGCTCGATACGCGCCTGCAAACGCGGGAGCTCGGCAGGTGCCACGTTGCGACGCACACCTTTGTCAAAGGCCTTCGAGAACTCCGAGGCTGGCACATCCATGAGCATGTGCAATCGCAGCCTTTTGGGGCCGGGAGCTGACAACACGCCATCCACTTGGGTGGCCCGTTGGGTCAGATACAGCCCGGCCGCATAGCCTTTGATCCAGGCCACCGCTCGCACCCCTACCCCATTGAGCACCAACTCGGTACCCTGCAGCTGCAAGGCACTGTCAAACGAGATGCCCTCGATCAAAACCGCTTTGGCGTGGACCTGCAAAGGCAAGGCCATCCACCCAAGGCCCAGGGACAGCCCGGCGGCCAGAAACCGCCTGCGAATCGCCATGTCACCTTGCTGCATGCGTAAATTCTCCCACGGCCGCTGCGATCCGCCTAGGTGCGACGGTGGACCTTGCCACGGGACCGCACCTCAACAGGTTTGAACAATTGGCGATACTGTCAACATGACCGATGCCTTTTTGCTCTTGCCGGACTTCGCCCTGATCGTGGCGGGCTATTTCATTTGCCGCCACACGGCCCTCAATCGCCCCGTGTGGGAAGGTGTGGAGCGTCTGGTGTACTTCCTGCTGTTCCCTTGCCTGCTGTTCATGTCTATCGTGCGCAATCCCTTGAATGTGCACACCGATTTACCTCTGGCGCTCGGCGGGCTGAGCGTGGTGTTGACGGGAGTGGGTCTGGCCTTCGTCATTGGGCACCTGCCTGGAGTGGACCGGCAGCTTCACGCCTCGGGTGCGCAAACCTCCTTCCGATTCAATTCTTATGTGGCGTTGGCCATGGCCGATCGCCTGGCCGGCCCGGCGGGCGTGGCTTGGATGGCACTGCTGGTGTCGGTGTGCGTTCCGGTATGCAATGTGGCAGCCGTTTGGCCCTTGGCGCGGGCCGGGGGGCATGGGTATGGCCGTGAACTGCTGCGCAATCCACTGATCTTGGCGACCCTGAGCGGTTTGGGCTGCAATCTGCTGCAGCTGCAATTTCCTGAGTTGGTCAAAGTGACCCTCACCCGCGCAGGGGCTGCGGCGCTGCCTTTGGGTCTGATGGCCGTGGGTGCGGGCCTGCGACTGGGGGCATTGACTGAGTCGCCTCGCCTTGCGAGCACCTTCATTGGCATACGCCATTTGGTTCTCCCAGGGGTGGCCATGGCTCTTTGCACGGTGCTCCCCCTCAGCGGGCCCCAACAAGTTCTCCTGGTGGCCTTTGCAGCCATGCCCACGGCCTCCAGCGCTTACGTGCTGGCGGTACGCATGGGCGGCCATGGACCCTTCGTGGCGGGTCTGGTGTCGGTCTCCACGCTGCTGGCGATGGCAGGTCTGCCTCTGTCGCTCGAGGTCCATCGGCGCCTTCTGGGTGCCTGAGATCCTAGGGCAGCAGCCCTTCGCCGCGCCCCTGGGTCAGCGCCCAATCGATATGGATTTGCACCACAGGATCGGAACCCGACCTGGCATCCTCCAACACTTGCCGGACCCTCCGCGCATCGCTGGCATCCTCGCACTGCCTCAATGCATTGCCCAGGCCGATGGCCAGATTGCGTCGCCACCGGACCCACCCAATGCGCCGAATGGCCGTGCCTTGCGTACGCCTGAAAAATTCTGCTTCATCCCAAGCCCACAAGGCTCTCAACCCTTCGCCTTGCAATCCAGCGCGCGGAAGAAAGTCGGGCAGTGCCGACCTCTGCGCGTACTTGTTCCAGGGACACACCCATTGGCAATCGTCACATCCGTAGATCCGATTGCCCATTAAAGGGCGAAGCTCAGGGTCAATCACACCCTCATGCTCGATGGTGAGGTAAGAAATACACCTTCGCGCGTCCAATCGGTACGGCGCCACGATGGCACGCGTAGGGCAGGCCTCCAAGCAGGCCGTGCAGGAACCACAGTGGGCGCTGACCGGCTCCGAATGTGGCAACTCCACATCGACAAACAGTTCACCCAGAAAAAACAAGGAGCCAGCTTCACGGTGCAGTGCAAGCGTGTGTTTGCCGCGCCATCCCAGGCCACTGCGTTGCGCCATCTCCACCTCGAGCACCGGTGCGGAGTCGCAAAATGCCCGATGACCCATGGGTCCTAAGAAGTCTTGGACCTTCTGGGCCAGCCGTTGCAACCTCGCTCTGACCACCTTGTGGTAGTCCCGACCTCGGGCATACATGGAGATCACCGCCTCCCCCGGCGCGTGCATCCGCAGGCGCTCTTGCGCCAACCAGTCCTCGGGGGCGTCCGGGGGCAGGTAAGGCAAGCTCACGGAAATCACGCTGACCGTTCCTGGCACCAACTCGGCCGGCCGAGCGCGCTTCATGCCGTGCGCGGACATGTAGTGCATACCCCCATGAAAACCCGCCTCCAACCAAGCCCGCAATCCAGGCTCGGCCGTGGAGAGGTCCACGCCGCAGATGCCAATCTGGGAAAATCCAAGCTCGGTGGCGGCATCTCGGACAAGTTTGACAATGCGAGACCCGTCCGAAGATTCTTCAGCGGATTGAATAGGTGTTTGACGCGAACCCATGACCCCCATTCTAGGAACTCGACACCTCCATTGGCCCGACGAGGCCGCATGCATGCGGCTGGGCCAATCCCTCGCGGGTCTTGGGGCCTTGATGCATGCGACGGTGGAGTTGTGGGGCCCTCTGGGCGCAGGCAAGACCACCTTGGTGAGGGCCATCCTCATAGCCCTGGGTGTTCAGGGTCGTATCAAGAGTCCGACCTACGCCGTCATGGAATCCTACGCCGTGCCGCAGGGTGACATCGCACACTTCGATTTTTTCCGGTTCCAAGACCCTCGAGAATGGGAAGATGCAGGCTTTCGCGACGTTTTCAGCGGACCGGGATTGAAAATTTCTGAGTGGCCCGAAATGGCGGCAACTGTGCTGCCCACCCCCGACTTGCGCATCCACATTCAGCCTGTGGACGATGACCGGCGGGAAGTGCGGCTCGAGGCGTTCACGGCGCGTGGATTGGACCTGCTCGCGGGCGTGGACGCGGCAGCCATTCAAGGACTTTGAACGGCTCATGAAGCGACGTCATTTGTTGTCTTGGGTGCCCTGCGCGATCGGGGCTATTGGATCGATGGCGTGGCATGCTTGGGCGCAAGCCGCCAGCATTTTGGCGGTCCGCATGTGGCCCGCACCTGACTACACCCGAGTGACGATTGAGTCCGCCTCCGCGCTCACCTCACGCCACTTTGTGACCCCCGATGGCGCACCTCGCCTCGTGGTCGACATTGAAGGTCTGGAAGTGGATGCAGCCCTGCGCGAGCTGGTAAGACAGGTGCGCCCCGACGACCCGTTTGTGCAAGGCATCCGGGTCGGTCAATACCAACCGAAAGTGGTGCGTCTGGTGTTGGACCTCAAACAAGCGGTCCTGCCTCAGCAGTTCAACCTGCCTCCCACCGCACCCTACCAACACCGACTCGTCCTGGATCTCTACCCGACCGTGGAGCGGGATCCCTTGCTGGCGCTGATCCGTGAGAAGGAGGCGGCTCAGAAAGACGCAGCTCGTGCTATCCAAGATGCGTTGGGGGATTTCATCGGTCGCCTCGAGCGGCCCGCGGTGCCGTCCGGCCCGAAGCCGCCCTCTCCTGCCGTCCAGACCCCAGCGCCACCTCCTGCCACCGAGCTCGACGAGCAGGGCTTGAAAGACGCCGCCGATCGTTTGGTCATCGTGGCCCTGGACCCTGGTCATGGGGGGGAGGATCCGGGCGCCATCGGGCCCACGGGCTTGAAAGAAAAAGATGTGGTGCTGCAGATCGCACTGCAGCTGCGTGACCGCCTGCATCAGGTGCGCGGCCTTCGCGTGATGATGACGCGCGATGCAGATTTCTTTGTGCCGCTCCATGAGCGCGTGCGAAAGGCCCGCCGTGTCCAGGCCGACTTGTTCGTGTCCATCCACGCTGATGCCTTCATGCAGCCGACGGCTCGGGGCGCCAGTGTGTTTGCCTTGTCCACCAGTGGCGCCTCCAGCGCCACCGCCAGGTGGATGGCCAACCGAGAAAACGCGGCAGACGCGGTGGGCGGCGTGAATGTCGGCGCCAAGGATCCTCAAGTCTTGCAAGCCATGCTGGACATGAGCACCAGCGCGCAGATCAAAGACAGCCTCAAGCTGGGCAGCGAAGTGTTGTCACGCCTGGGTCAGGTGGGGACCCTGCACAAGCGTCAGGTGGAACAGGCCGGGTTTGCCGTCTTGAAAGCCCCCGACGTACCCAGCATATTGGTGGAGACCGCCTTTATTTCCAACCCTACCGAAGAGACGCGCCTCAAAGACCCTCAATACCAGGCCGAACTGGTCGAAGCGCTGTTCACGGGCATCCGCCGATATTTCGCGCGCAACCCACCATTGGCGCGTCAGCGCTCGTTGTGAAGGGCGGGTGAGGCGCGGCGGGCGCGCCAAGCCCCCACCAAGGCCAAGAGGCCGGGCACCACAATCATCAACCACACGAGCAGGCTGAAATTTTCTTTCACGATGGGCAGGTTGCCAAAGAGATACCCAGCGATCGTGAGAGACCCCACCCAGAGCCCCCCGCCGACCACGTCAAAAAAGGTGAACCTGCGCCGTGTCATTTGTGCCACCCCGGCCACAAAAGGCGCAAAGGTTCTCAAAAACGGCATGAATCGGGCCGCGATCAGCATCACACCGCCATATCGCTCGTAAAAGGCATGCGTGCGGTCGAAGGCCGCACGGTTGAACCAGCGTGAGTTATCCCAGGCGAAAACCCGATCGCCAAAATGTTTGCCCAGGGTGTAATTGGTCTGATTGCCCACGACCGCCGCTGCCCACAACAGCGGGATGCTCCAGTGAAGATTCATCAGCCCCACGCCACACAGGGTGCCCACCACGAATAACAGCGAATCGCCGGGCAAAAAGGGCATGACCACCAAGCCGGTTTCGACAAAGATGACCAAGAAAAGCAGCAGGTACACCCACAAGCCATAGGTCATCACAAAGGTCTGCAGGTGCTTGTCCACGTGCAAGACAAAGTCGATCAAAAACGTCAGCAAGTCCATGGCGACATTATCAACGCCCAGGTCTTCCTACAATCCACCCATGGTTTCGTCCTCACCGTCACATCGCCGCCCGATTCGAGATCTCCCGGATGAACTCATCAGCCAAATCGCTGCGGGCGAGGTCATTGAGCGCCCTGCCTCCGTGGTGCGCGAATTGGTGGATAACGCCTTGGATGCAGGCGCCAGCCAGGTGGTGGTGCGCCTGTTGTCGGGTGGCATTCGCAGCATCGTGGTGGAAGATGACGGCACCGGCATCACGCCTGGCGATCTACCTTTGGCCCTGCGCCGGCATGCCACCAGCAAGATTTCGAACCTGAGGGAGCTCGAGCAGGTCTCCACCATGGGCTTTCGCGGCGAGGCCTTGGCGGCGGTGGCCAGTGTCAGTGAATTGACCGTGACCAGTCGTACCCTGGAGGCCGAGCATGCACACTGCGTCGAGGCGCGCACGGGGGAGCTGCGCCCGGCCGCTCGAGGCGTGGGCACCACGGTCGAGGTGCGTGAGTTGTTTTTTTCTACGCCGGCGCGGCGTAAATTTCTGAAATCTGAGGCCACTGAACTCGCGCATGCGGTCGAAGCCGTCCGCCGCCATGCCCTGGCCCGACCGGATGTGGCCTTCTCCGTCTGGCATGAGGGCAAGTGGGTGGCGCAATGGCGTGCCTCCTCGGCTGAGGCACGCATCGCCGACGCTTTGGGTCGAGACTTCATCACCGCCAGCCGGCCGCTCGAGGTGCAAGCGGGTCCCTTGATGATCTCGGGACACGTGGGGCATCCCGAGGCCGCACGAAGCCGATCTGACTTGCAATACCTCTTCGTCAATGGTCGATTCGTTCGCGACCGGCTGATTTCTCATGCCGTCCGAGCCGCCTACGAGGATCAGTTGCATGGAAGTCGACAGCCCGCCTATGTGATATTTCTTCGAGTACCGGCTGAGTTGGTAGACGTCAACGTCCACCCCACCAAGATCGAAGTGCGGTTTCGTGATGGTCGAGCCGTCCATCAGGCGGTGCAGCGCGCGGTTCAAGAGACGTTGGCGCCGTCCCGAGTCATGAAGGACGCCGTGCAGCCGCACACCCTGGCCTCGGACGGCGTGTCACCGGCACAACAGCCTCGCTTTGGCGCGGGTATTCAACATACGCTCGCCTGGACTCCCTCAGCGCCTGCAAAAGCTTTGTATGGGTGGATGGATTCGCAAAATATCCATCAGGCGCAAGAGACGCTCCGGGTGCAAGAGCCACAGGCCTGGCAGGAGGCTGTGGCCAGCCCTGCAATTGATCATCCCTTGGGTCATGCCGTGGCGCAGATAGCCGGCATTTACATCCTCGCCGAGAACCAACACGGACTGGTGGTGGTCGACATGCATGCTGCACACGAGCGCATCGTGTATGAGCGGCTCAAGGCCTCTTGTGCGGCGCAAGACCATCTGCCTGCCCAACCGCTGTTGGTGCCTCACACCTTGTCAGCCACTGCACAAGAATTGGCCACAGCAGAGGCCGAGCGTGAAACCCTCTTGGCCTTGGGGCTGGACCTCTCGGCCATCGGGCCAGCCACACTGGCCGTACGAAGTCGTCCTGCACAACTGCCTCAGGCCGACCTCTCGGAATTGACCCGGTCCGTGCTGGCCGATTTGAATTCAGTCGGGTCTAGCCGCGTGGTCGAGTCCACCCGCGACGGATTGTTGGCCACCATGGCCTGTCATGCCGCGGTTCGCGCCCACCGCCGTCTGACGCTGGGCGAGATGGACGCGCTTTTGCGTGACATGGAAGCCACCGAGCGAGCCGACACTTGCAATCACGGTCGCCCCACTTGGCGTCAATTGACGCTCAAGGATCTAGACAGCTTGTTCCTTCGAGGGCGTTGAAGCGACATCAAGGCTTGGGCTGAGGCATATCACCCGTAATATGAGCTTTGGCCGCCGATGCGGCCTCTTGCTTTACCGCGGCGCGAGAGACCTCTGACTTGGGCTTCTGAGGCTTGGTCGCCAGCTTGTCAGCGTCTCCGGACTCCAACGCTCCCGACTTGCGAGCCGCCACGGCTTCCTTTTTCACTTGCTCGCGGGAGAGCGCTGACTGCTTCGCATCAGGCTTGCCATCGCTCACCTTGGAATCACCATGGTGGTCGATGGTGCCTGCCTTGTTGGCCTCGGTCGTTTCCTTGATCACTTGATCACGCTTGACAGGCTCTGCCGCCCAGACGCCGCCCCCCATAGCAGCCATCAATATCCCCATTGCCACGCTTATAGCGCCGTTCACAAACATGGTGATGCTCCTTCTCCAACGCAAATGCCACAGACGCGATGGTGGCGCTCACAAGGATCTGCCCGTTGAGCTCGCACAATGAACTCGCCTTTGTCGCACGGAGGGGCCGGGCGTGGTCCAATAACGGAATGTCTGAGCGATTTGCACCCCGTCACCTCGCACACCCCGAACGCATGAAGCGAACGGCGCCCCCAAGGGGGGAATCTCAAGAGCCTTTGAGTTGCGCAGCGGACTCCGCACCGGCCACGGGCATACGACTTTCCAAGATCATGGCCGAGCGACAAATCGCCTCTCGCAGAGAAGCCGACGAGTGGATCGAGGCGGGTTGGGTGCGGGTCGACGGTCAAGTGGCAGTCTTGGGTCAGCGCATCCAAGGCTCTGAACGCATCGACGTGGACCCCGCCGCGCGACACCAGCAGCAGCGGCATGTGACGATCTTGCTTCACAAACCCATCGGCTATGTCAGCGGCCAGGCGGAAGACGGCTACCAAAACGCCAGCCTGCTGGTCACGGCTGAGCGTCGATGGTCACAAGATCGAGAGCAGCCTTGGCACCCGTCACACGCCCGTGGCCTGGCACCCGCCGGCCGGCTTGACATTGATTCCACGGGCTTACTGGTGCTCACGCAAGATGGACGCATCGCTCGACACTTGATCGGCGAGGATTCAGACGTCGAAAAGGAGTACCTCGTCAGGGTGCAGGCCAAGTCGCCTGGTGCCTTTCGCCCACAAGACGTGGACTTGCTGCGGCACGGTTTGTCTTTGGACGGCAAGTTGCTGAAGCCTGCCAAGGTCAGTTGGGCCAATGAGGATCAACTTCGATTCGTGCTCAGGGAGGGTCGCAAGCGCCAAATTCGGCGCATGTGCGAGCTTGTCGGATTGAAGGTCTTGGGTCTCAAGCGAGTGCGCATCGGCAGCGTGGTGTTGGGCCCCTTGCCCCTGGGGCAGTGGCGTTACTTGCGAGACACTGAGCGCTTCTGATGAACGTATCCAACCTGTCGCGCCCGCCTCTGACCTTGGTGGTGTGTGTCTTGTCGTTGCTGTTGGGCTTGCAGCCTGTCACCACCGACCTGTACCTGCCCAGCTTGCCCGCCTTGGCCTCGGAATTGGAGGCCCCCATGAGTGGCGCGCAATTGACACTGTCGGCCCTGATCCTGGCTTTCGGGTTGGGGCAGTTGGTGGTCGGCCCCATGTCCGACCGATTTGGGCGCAGACCTTTGCTCCTGGGGGGATTGGTCATTTACGTGATGTCCAGTGCGGCCAGCATGGCCGCTCCTTCCATCAGTGCCTTGATCGTGGCCCGGGTGTTCCAAGGTCTGGGCCTCGCGGCGGCCATCGTGTGTGGACGGGCCATGGTGCGCGACCTGTACGAGCCCTTGGAAGGCACCCACGTGATGAGCAAAGGGCAATCGGGGCTTGGCATCTTCGCGCTGGTCAGCCCGCTGGTCGGGGGCTGGTTGGCCAGTCGCTGGGGCTGGCGCGGTGCTCTGGCCACCACCGGTTGTGTGGCTGCAGTCGGCCTGGCTTTGGTGGCTTTACGATTGCCCGAAACTCTGACCCACCCCAACCGTCACGCGCTGCATCCGACCCATATGGCGCGGCAATGGGGGATGATCGTGCGCCATCCTGCATTCCGCGCCTGGGCGCTGTTGTTGTTGTTCACTTATGGAGGGCTGTACACCTTTTTGGCGGCCAGTGCCTTCGTCTACATCGATGTCTTGGGCGTCACGCGCGAGCAATATGGCTGGCTCTTGGCCTCGTCATCGATGGCCTACCTGGTCGGGACCTTCGCATGTCGCCGCGCGTTGGTTCGTTGGGGTATCTCACGCAGCGTGGTCTTGGCCGGGTTGTGCTCGTCAGTTGGCGGTCTGAGCATGATCGTCCTCGCGCTCTGGGGAGCGCACTCGGTGTGGAGCATCTGCCTGCCTCAATTGTTGTTCGCCTTCGGTCATGGCATCCACCAACCCTGTGGGCAAGCAGGTGTGGTGGCGCCCTTCCCGGCGCAAGCAGGTGCTGCGTCAGCCCTGTCTGGATTCTGTCTGGCCGCGGGTGCGTTCTTCATCGGCTTGTGGTTGGGGGTGGCCATGGACGGGACCGTCCTGCCCATGACCTTGACCCAAGGCGTACTGGCATTGGCCACCGCCGTCACCGCCTGGACACTCGTCCGGCGTCATGGAGATCCAGCGCGTTGAGCCCCACTGATCGTCAAGCGCCCGTCCTGGCGCTGGTGGGTCCCACCGCGAGTGGCAAGAGTGCTGCGGCCCTGGCAGTGGCCCGTGCTTGGCGCTCCAGAGTCCCGGTGGAAATCATCAGTATGGACTCGGCCCTGGTGTACCGTGACATGGACATCGGCACGGCCAAGCCTTCTATCGCCGAGCGCACGGAGGTGCCCCACCACCTGATCGACATCCGTGACCCGGCCCAGCCCTACAGCGCCGCTGATTTTGTGCGGGATGCCTTGCAGTGCGTTCGAGACATTCAATCTCGGGGCGGATTGCCTTTGCTCGTGGGGGGCACGATGATGTACTTGAATGCGCTTCGCCGAGGTCTTGATGACATGCCTGGCGCCGACGCCGCCATTCGCGAAGAGATCAATGCACAAGCGGCGCGGCAAGGTTGGCCGGCCATGCACCAGGCACTCCAGCAAGTCGACCCGGTCACCGCGCTGCGGCTGGCGCCTCTGGATGCCCAACGCATTCAACGCGCGCTTGAAGTCTGGAGGCTGACCGGGCGCCCCTTGTCGTCGTTTCACCTGAAGGCGCAAGGGGCCATCAACCTCTTGCCTCTGCATATCGTCTCGCTGGAGCCCGCCCAGCGAAGTGCCCTGCACCAGCGCATTGCCGAGCGATTTCAGGCCATGGTGGCGCTGGGCTTCTTGGAAGAGGTTCGCAAGCTGCGTGCCCGACCAGACCTGCACGCCGAGCTGCCCTCCATGCGCTGCGTGGGCTACCGTCAGGCCTGGGAGGCCTTGGACGCCACAGAAAGTTCAACAGCGCCCCACTTGGCCGGTGCACCGGGCGACTCCGATACAGTATGGCAATTGCGTGGCATCGCGGCCACGCGGCAATTGGCCAAACGCCAGCTGACCTGGCTGCGCTCGATGCCCGAGCGGCGGGTGGTGGTCTGCGATGCCCCCACCGCGCTCGAGAAGGTGCTGCATCAAGCTGACCTCGCATGGGAAGGTCAGCCCGAATGAACCTCACCCCATGTGCAAGCCGCCGTTGCAGCTGATTTCTGCGCCAGTGGTGAACCCTGAATCGTCACCTGCCAACCATCCCACGATGGAGCCGATTTCTTCGGGCGTACCCAGGCGCTTGACCGGGATGGTGCCCACGATCTTTTCCAGGACCTCGGGTTTGATGGCGCGCACCATGTCAGTCCCGATGTAGCCTGGCGCAACCGTGTTCACGGTCACACCTTTGCTGGCCAACTCTTGGGCCAGCGCCATCGTGAAGCCATGCATGCCTGCCTTGGCCGCCGAATAGTTGGTCTGCCCAGCCTGCCCCTTCTCGCCATTGACCGATGAGATTTGAATGATGCGGCCCCAGCCGCGCTCGACCATGTCGGGCACCACTTGCTTGGTCACATTGAACATGCTGTTGAGGTTGGTGTCGATCACCGCATGCCAATCTTCGGGAGTCATCTTGAGGAACATACGGTCCTTGGTGATGCCGGCGTTATTCACCAGCACATCGATGGGACCATGTTCAGCCTTGGCCTTGCCAAAGGCCTGGACGGTGGAGTCCCAATCGGCGACATTGCCCACAGAGGCGTAAAAGGTGTAGCCCAGCGCCTTCTGCTCATCGAGCCATTTGGCGAAATCGCGGCTCGGACCGCAACCTGCGATCACTTTGAAACCATCCTTGGCCAAGCGCTGGCATATGGCGGTACCGATACCCCCCATGCCTCCCGTCACGTATGCAAGTTTCTGTGCCATTTTCATCTCCTGGTTGTCGTTGGTTGGGGGTCAATGAGAAAGAATTCAAGCCTTGGCTTTGACATATCGTCCGGGAGCCGCCTCAATGGCCTTGAATTTGCGGCTGCCGTAAGTCTTCGGCGCGGGCACCATCTTGCCCCCTTGAGGCTTGAGCCAATGGGCCCAATCGGTCCACCAACTGCCGGGGACTTCTTTCGCGCCATCGAGCCATGCCTGCGAAGACTTGGGCAGGGCGCTGCTGACCCAGTGGCTGCGCTTGCCGGCCGCCGGCGGATTGATCACCCCTGCGATATGCCCCGATGCGCCCAGTGTGAAACGGCGGTCGCCCTTGAAGAGTGCAATGGACCGATAAGCGGCCGTCCAAGGGACGATGTGATCCTCGCGAGAGCCGTAGAGGTACACCGGCGCCTTGATGGCACCGATGTCCACTTTCTGACCGCACACCTCGAGCTTGCCGGGCTGCTTGAGTTCGTTTTGCAGATACATGTGGCGCAAATACCAGCAGTACATCGGCCCTGGCAGGTTGGTGGAGTCCCCGTTCCAATAGAGCAGGTCAAACGCAGGCGGGGCCTCACCTTTGAGGTAGTTGCCCACTACATAGTTCCATACCAGGTCGTTGGGCCGCAAGAAGCTGAAGGTGGTGGCCAGCTCCTGGCCACGGAGCAACCCGGGGCCCCCAGGCGCCTGCTCGCCAATGGTGAGCTCACGCATTTGCACGGCGGCTTCATCCACGAAGACATCCAGCACACCCGTGTCTTGGAAATCCAGCAAGGTGGTCAACAGGGTAACCGAGTGTGCAGGCTGCGATCCGCGAGCGGCGAGCACGGCCAAGGCCGTGGTGAGGATGGTCCCACCAACACAAAAGCCCAAAGTGTTGATGCTCTTGGCGGCCGTGAGTTCTTGCACCACTTCGACAGCCCGGATGGCACCTTCGCCGATGTAGTCATCCCAGGTCACCGCCTTCATGGTGTCGTCGGGATTGCGCCAGCTGACCACGAAGACCCGGTGCCCTTGAGATACCGTGTAGCGAATGATGGAGTTCTCCGGCTGGAGATCCATGATGTAGTACTTGTTGATGCATGGCGGCACGAACAACATCGGACGCTCATGGACCTTGGCCGTCAAGGGCTTGTATTCAATCAACTGAAACAGTGAGTTTTCAAAGACCACGGCACCCTCGGTGGTCGCGACATTGCGGCCGACTTCAAACACCGATTCGTCGGTTTGCGACACATGCCCTTTTTGCACGTCTTGCCACAGTTGCTGCATGCCTTTGGCCAGACTTTCGCCCTGAGTGTCGAGCGCCAACTTCAGAGCTTCGGGGTTGGTGGCCAGAAAATTGGCCGGGCTGGCCGCGTCGATCCACTGCTGCACGGCAAAGCGCACACGGGCCTTGGTCTTGTCATCCCCCTCGATGCCCTCGGCCATTTGCATCAAGGTCCGGGCGTTGAGCAAATACATCTGCGACAGGAACGACGTCGCTGGGTTGTCGGTCCAGGCGCTCGACGCAAAGCGTCGGTCTTTCACCGGCGTTTTGGGTTGGTCGGAGCTCCCCATGGATTGATTCCACAAAGACGCTGCGCTTTTGAGGTATTCAGCTTGCAATTGGGTCCATTGCTGCACCGGCACTTGCAAGCCCCCAAGGGACTTGAAGCTGTCGTTGACAGCCTGCCCAAAGGCCTGTGCGGAGGATGTTGTATCAGCCGCAGGCGCAGATTTCTTGGCAGATTTGGGTTTCACGACGAGGTCTCCTGGCGTGATGCCGGGGCCACAGCCCCCGACCCCTTCTGACGAGGGCTGGGCATCCAATTGCAACGCCTGCCGACTTTAGGGGGACGACCTTACCGGACTATGACGGTGTCGATTTCAACTGGCGTCAGGGCACTTTTCGGGGCGGGTCTGCTCGAAGGCGTCGAGTTGCATGCAGGCATCAAAGACCCGCATGACCTGCGGCACATGATCGAGGCGGCAATCGAAACGTTTGGCATTGAAGATTTGCGGCACCAAGATGCAGTCGGCCAGGGTCGGCGCGTCCCCGTGGCAGTAGCGACCCGGCTTGCTTCGAAGTTGCCGCTCGACCACCTCAAGACCTGTCTCCACCCAATGGCGATACCAGCGGTTCTTGTCATCTTCGCTGACCTTGAGCGGCCCCACCAAGTAGCGCAAGACACGCAGATTGTTCAGCGGGTGAATCTCACAGGCAATATCCATGGACAAGGCCCGCACACGCGCACGCTCCAAAGGATCCGAAGGCAATAAGCGGGGCTCGGGATGGGTTTCGTCCAGGTACTCGATGATGGCCAATGACTGAGTGACCACCTTCTCGCCATCGCGCAACAAAGGCACCAATCGGGCTGCAGAAACCGCCGAATAGGACTCGTTGAACTGCTCGTTGTGGCCCAGATGCACCGAGTGGTAGTCGTAATCCAGACCCTTCAGGGCCAAGGCAATGCGCACCCGGTAGGACGCCGACGATCGAAAGTAATTGAAGAGCTCCATGTCATGCCACCGCCACGCGCAACGTTCCCAATCCTTCAATAAACCCTTCCATCACATCGCCGGGCACCACCGGACCAATGCCAGACGGCGTGCCCGTGTAGATGAGGTCTCCCGGCTGCAACGTCCACCCTTTGCTGAGCTGCTCAATGGTCTCGGCCACATTCCAAATGAGGGCCGACAGGTCGTTGCTCTGTCGCAGCTGCCCGTTCACTTTCAGCGTAATTGCCCCCCGTGTGAGTTCGCCCGTGGCGCTGCGAGAATGGATGGGTCCGATCGGCGCCGAGTGGTCAAAGCCCTTGCCAATGCTCCAGGGGCGGCCTGCCTTCTTCATTTCGGTTTGCCGGTCGCGCCGAGTCATGTCCAAGCCCACGGCATACCCATAAATGTGCTGGAGGGCGTCGGCGGCCGCGATGTCGGCTCCACCCTTGCCGATGGCCACCACCAACTCAATTTCATGGTGGAAATCTGAGGTCAGCGGTGGGTAGGGGATTGAACCCGTCTGCCCATCGGCCACAGGGACTGCCGCATCGGCCGGCTTGAGGAAGAAGAAAGGAGGCTCTCGACCCGTGCCTCCCATTTCCTTGGCGTGGTCTTCGTAATTGCGCCCGACACAGTAAATGCGGTGCACAGGAAATAACCCTCCTCCGGCCACAGGGAGGTGAACAGGCGCAGGGGCTGCAACGACAAGGCTCATGAAGGCGATCTCCCAATGAAAACAAGCGGTTCAACGCACATGATGCCATGTCTGCAAAGGGGCTACACTGATCGCATGCACAGTCATCCTCGCATTCGCCATTGTCGTCAGTGTGGACACACCGTGACCTATCGGGTGCCTCAGGATGACAACCGCGAACGGGCGGTCTGCGCCGCTTGCGCGCACATCCACTATGAGAACCCGCTCAATGTCGTGGGCACCATTCCCGTGTGGGAGGATCGGGTGTTGCTGTGTCGTCGCAACATCGAGCCGCGTCATGGATTTTGGACCCTGCCTGCAGGATTCATGGAGTTAGGGGAAACCACCGAGGCGGGCGCCGTCCGGGAGACCGATGAAGAAGCCGGGGCTCGCATTGAACTGCAAGGGTTGTTCAGCCTCTTGAACGTGGTCCGCGCCGGGCAAGTGCACCTGTTTTACCGGGCTCGCCTGCGTGATATCGAGTTTGCGCCGGGCCCCGAAACCATTGAGGTGCGGCTGTTCACTGAGGCTGAAATTCCCTGGGAGGAGTTGGCATTCAAGACTGTGCGAACCACCTTGGAACGCTTTTACGAAGATCGCCGCCGCGGCAGCTTTGGGCTGCATTGCGACGACGTCTAGAGGCCCTCAGGGCGCCAAAATCACCGCTTGGCCGGCGGCAGGTCGGTGCATGACCCGTGAGCTACTTCGGCGGCCATGCCAATGCTCTCCCCAAGCGTCGGGTGTGGGTGAATGGTCTTGCCGATGTCGACTTCATCAGCCCCCATCTCGATGGCCAAGGCCACCTCCCCGATCATGTCACCCGCGTGCGTCCCCACAATGCCGCCGCCCAGAATGCGGTGCGTCTCGGCATCAAACAGCAGCTTGGTAAAGCCTTCATCTCGGCCGTTGGCGATGGCACGTCCCGAAGCCGACCAGGGGAAGAGCCCCTTCTTAACCTTGACCCCACGGGTCTTGGCATCGTCTTCCGTCAAGCCCACCCAGGCCACCTCAGGGTCGGTATAGGCCACGCTGGGGATGACGCGCGCGTCAAACTGAGCTTTGCTGTCACCGGCTGCCACCTCGGCGGCCACATGGGCCTCGTGAACCGCCTTGTGTGCGAGCATGGGCTGCCCCACGATATCGCCGATGGCAAAGATGTGAGCGACGTTAGTGCGCATCTGCACGTCCACCGGGATGAAGCCTCGTTCATTGACGATGACTCCCGCTTGGTCGGCACCGATCTTCTTGCCATTGGGGCTGCGACCCACCGCTTGCAGCACCAAGTCATACACCCCTTCGCTTTGGCTACCGTCCAGGCCTTCGAACTGCACACGAATGCCGTCTTGCGTCGCTTGCGCACCCACGGTCTTGGTCTTGAGGCGAATCTGATCGAAGCGATGGGCGTTCATCTTCTGCCACACCTTGACAAGATCACGGTCGGCCCCCTGCATCAGTCCATCGAGCATCTCCACCACGTCGAGCTTGGCGCCCAGGGTGGAATACACCGTGCCCATTTCCAACCCGATGATGCCCCCACCGATCACGAGCATGCGCTCAGGCGCCTGGCGCAGTTGCAGAGCCCCTGTGGAATCGACGATGCGCGGATCATCGGGCAAGAAGGGCAAACGCACCGCTTGAGAGCCCGCCGCGATGATGCATTGGGCGAATTGAATGGTTTGCGCGCTGCCGGTCTTGTCCTGCCCGTCTCCGGTGGTTTCTTCGACCTTGACATGGTGAGGGCTGACAAAGCTGCCGTAGCCTCGCACCACCGTCACCTTGCGCATTTTCGCCATGGCCCCGAGCCCACCTGTGAGCTTGGTGACGACCTTGTTCTTGTGCGCCAACAACTTGGCCAGATCCACGGTGGGTGCGGAAAAAGACACCCCCAAATCGGCAAAGTGCTTGACTTCATCCATGACCGAGGCCACGTGCAACAAAGCCTTGCTGGGGATGCAGCCCACGTTCAGGCAGACGCCTCCCAACGAGGCATAGCGCTCGACGAGTACCACCTTCATGCCGAGATCGGCCGCCCGGAACGCTGCGGAATAGCCCCCTGGCCCACCGCCCAAGACCAAGAGGTCGCACTGCAGATCGCTGCCGCCTGCGTAGCTCGCCGCCGAGGGAGCCACGACAGGGGCTGACGCTGGAGCCTGCGCCGGCGCTGACGCGGGCGAGCTGACAGGAGCCGATGTGACGTTGTGAGCGCCCTCACCCTCCAACACCAACAGGAACGAGCCTTCGCTCACCTTGTCGCCCACCTGCACCTTGAGCGATTTGACGGTACCTGCTGCCGAAGACGGGATTTCCATGGAGGCTTTGTCAGACTCCACCGTCACCAGGCTTTGGTCGGCCTTGACGACATCGCCTGGCTTCACCAAGACCTCGATCACCGTCACTTCTTTGAAATCGCCGATATCCGGCACCTTGACTTCGATGAGCGCCATCGCCTATCTCCCGGGTTTAAAGCAAAACGCGCCGGAAGTCGGCCAAGATTTGCGCCAAATAGGCGTTGAAACGCGCCGCCGCCGCACCGTCAATGACCCGGTGGTCCCAGCTCAAAGACAACGGCAATATCAGCCGGGGCACGAACTGCTTGCCGTCCCAACGCGGCTCCATGCTGCTCTTGCACACGCCCAAGATCGACACCTCGGGTGCATTGATGATGGGGGTGAAATACCGCCCCCCAATGCCACCCAACGAGCTGATGCTGAAGCACCCCCCGGTCATGTCTGCGGGCCCCAGCTTGCCATCTCGGGCCTTCTTGGCGAGCTCGCTCATTTCCTGGCTGATTTGCAGCACGCCCTTCTTGTCGGCATCTTTGATCACCGGCACCACCAAGCCATTGGGCGTGTCGGCTGCAAAGCCGATGTGGAAATAGTTCTTCAAAACGATTTGCTCGCCGTCCAGCGACGCATTGAACTCCGGGAACTTTTTCAGGGCCGCCACGCTGGCCTTGATGAGGAAGGCCAACATGGTCACCTTGATGCCCGACTTCTCATGCTCCTTGTTCAACTGAACACGGAAGGCCTCCAGTTCAGTGATGTCGGCATCATCGTGGTTGGTGACGTGGGGGATGACCACCCAGTTTCGATGCAGATTGGCGCCGCTGATCTTTTTGATGCGCGAAAGATCCTTGCGTTCAATGGGCCCAAACTTGGCAAAGTCCACTTGCGGCCAAGGCAACAACCCAGGCAGCGTGCCCCCCGTTGCCGCTGGCGCAGCCTTTTGTGCCGCCGACTGAGCTGCCGTCTGTTGAGAGCCCGCCATCACGCCCTTGACGAAGCCCTGCACGTCGACTTGGGTAATGCGGCCTTTGGGCCCTGTGCCGGTGACCTCGTTCAGGGGCACGCCCAACTCGCGGGCGAAGCGACGCACCGACGGTGAGGCATGCGGCAACGCCCCTTTGACAGCCGTGGGGTCATGTGGGGCTGCGACCCCGGCGCCGGAGGCTGGGGCGGGTGTAGGGGCCACCACGCTTCCCGCCGGTGGGGTCGAGGTTGCGGCAGCAGGTGCTGCGGAGGATGCCGTTGCGACCGGCGCCGCGGAGGATGCCGCTGCGGCGACTGGCGCCGCAGTGCCCCCCGCGCCCTCCAACAAGGCCACGACGCTGCCCTTGCTGACCTTGTCGCCGAGCTTGACCTTGACCTCTTTGACGATGCCCGCATGTGACGACGGGATCTCCATCGATGCCTTGTCGCTTTCCACCGTGATGAGGCTTTGCTCCACCTTGACCGCATCTCCGGGCTTGATGAAGACCTCGATCACGGTCACGGCGTCGAAGTCACCAATGTCTGGTACGACCTCTTCCACCGGTGCCGCTGACACGACGGGAGCGGCCACAGGCGATGATGGGGATGCAGGGGTGGGAGCTGGAGGCGGTGTGTGCACAGGTGCCGCCACGGTCGCCGCGTCGCCCGCCGTCTCCAGCGTCAACAGCAGCACGCCCTCGCTCACCTTGTCGCCGAGCTTGACCTTGAACTCCTTGACCACGCCCGCATGCGACGAAGGGATTTCCATGGAGGCCTTGTCAGACTCCACCGTCACCAACGATTGATCCACGCTCACCGTATCGCCGGGCTTGACCAGCAACTCAATGACTTCCACGTCCTTGAAGTCTCCGATGTCCGGAACTTTCACCTCGACCAGCGCCATGATCTGCCTCC
>CAZCJB010000002.1:0-33241 GCA_964498795.1 uncultured Rubrivivax sp.
GGCGACCTCGGCGCCCTCGGCTTGAAAGCCCGCCTGGCGGCTCACCACCAAGTTGCGCCGGCCGGGCAAGGGCCGAAAGCGCGCAGGCAAGGATTCCCAGGTCTTGCGTCCCATGATGACCGGACATCCTGCGGTGGTCCGTCTGAAAAACTGCATGTCCTCAGGGACGTTCCACAGCAGTGCATTGCCGTGACCGATGACCTGGTTGCGGGCGATCGCTGCGATGAGCGACACGACAGGGCGACTCATACCGCTACCGGCGCCTTGAGTGCCGGGTGATGTTGATATTCGGTCACTTCGAAGTCTTCGTAGTGGTAGTCAAAGATGGAGGAGGGGCGACGCTTGAGGGTCAGCGTTGGATAGGGGAAGGGTGACCGGCTCAATTGAGTATGAACCTGTTCATGGTGGTTGTCATAAATGTGGCAATCCCCACCGGTCCAAATGAAATCGCCGACGTCAAGATCACACTGCTGCGCCAACATGTGTGTCAACAAGGCGTAGCTCGCAATGTTGAAGGGAACCCCCAAAAAGATGTCGGCGCTGCGTTGATAGAGCTGACAGCTTAATTTGCCGCGTGTCTGTGTCCCTTGGGGCGGCGACACATAAAACTGAAAGAAGGCATGACAAGGCATGAGTGCCATCTTGGACAGATCCGCCACATTCCAGGCACTCACGATGATGCGGCGCGAATCGGGCTGAGTTTTCAGTTGCTTGACCACTTCCGCGATTTGGTCAATGTGACCTCCATCTGGGGTGGGCCAAGAGCGCCATTGCACGCCATAGACCGGACCCAGGTCGCCATCAGGAGCCGCCCATTCGTCCCAAATGGTCACGCCGCGATCTTGCAGCCACCGCGCGTTGCCGTCTCCGCGCAAGAACCACAACAACTCCAAGATGATGCTTTTCAGATGCACTTTCTTGGTGGTGATCAGTGGAAACCCTTCGTTCAGGTCGAACCGCATCTGGTGGCCAAACACGCTGCGCGTGCCGGTGCCGGTGCGGTCGGTCTTTTGCACGCCATGGGTCCATACATGGCGCATGAAATCTTCGTATTGGGAACGGATGGGGCGCGTCATGGTGCGCGATTATGGCCGTTGTTCGCTGCCCGATGGGAGGTCGAGGGCAAATTGCATGCTTGCCAGCTTGGCATACAAGCCCCCTCGCGCGACCAATTCCGCATGCGTGCCCACGTCGACGATGCGCCCCCCGTCAAGCACCACAATCCGGTCGGCTTTCAACACCGTGGCCAGGCGGTGCGCGATGACCAAGGTGGTGCGGTCGGCCATGGCTGCCTCGAGCGCCGCTTGTACCACCCGCTCACTTTCTGCGTCGAGCGCACTGGTGGCTTCGTCCAGCAGCAACAAGGGCGGGTTCTTCAACATGGCACGAGCGATGCTGATCCGCTGACGCTGGCCTCCCGAAAGTCGCACGCCGCGTTCCCCTAGGTAGGTGTGATATCCCTCGGGAAGCGCGAGGATGAAATCGTGGGCGAAGGCGGCACGAGCGGCCGCCATGACTTCTTCGTCGCTGGCCTCAGGCCGGCCGTAACGGATGTTCTCTAGGGCCGACGTGGAAAATACAGTGCTGTCTTGCGGCACGATCCCCACACGCCCCCTTAAGTCGGCCAAAGCGATTTCGTGTACCGGGATTCCGTCCAGGGTAATTTGCCCGCGCTGTGCATCGTAAAACCTCAACAAGAGTTGCAAGACGGTGCTCTTGCCGGCCCCGCTGGGGCCCACGAGCGCCACCGTCTGTCCGGGTCGGATGTCGAGTGAAAAGTCTTGGAGCGCCGATTGACTGGGGCGTGAAGGGTAGGAAAAGGTGACTTGCTCAAACCTTACCGAAGACCCTTGAGTCACCGTGGGCAGGACGCGAGGAGAGCGAGGTTCGGCCACCGGCGAGCGCGCGGCCAAGAGCTCCATCAAACGTTCGGTGGCGCCGGCGGCGCGCAGCAGGTCGCCATACACCTCACTGAGCACGGCCACCGAGCTCACGAGCAAGATCACGTAAACCACCGTTTGGCCCAGATGGCCCGCCGTGATGGCGCCGCTGAGTACGGCTTGGGTGCCCTGGTACACACCCCAAAGCAAGGTTCCAAAGGTGGCGGTGATGATGAAGGCCACGAGCAAGGAGCGAATGCGGGTGCGCTTGCGGGCGGTCTCAAATGCGGTTTCGGTGGCCTGTTCGAACCGCTGCGATTCGCGTCTCTCCTGCACATAGCTCTGGACCACGGGAATGGCATTCAACACCTCGCTGGCAATGGCGCTGGAATCGGCCACGCGGTCTTGGCTGGCGCGGCTGAGTTTGCGCACGCGACGGCCAAAGTAAAGGCTGGGCACCACCACCACGATCAAAATCAACAGCACTTGCGCCATGATCTTGGGGTTGGTGACGATCAGCATGCCCAACGCACCCAAGCCCATGACTGAATTGCGCAGCCCCAAGCTCAACGACGATCCCACCACGGTCTGCACCAGGGTGGTATCGGTGGTCAGCCGGCTCAACACTTCGCCCGTCTTGGTGGTTTCAAAGAATTCAGGGCTTTGACAGACCACATGCGAGTACACGGCCGTGCGCAGATCGGCCGTGATGCGCTCGCCCAACCAGGTGACCATATAGAACCGCGCCGCGGAAAAAAAGCCCAAGGCCGCACCTACACCGAACAACGCCGCAAAGTGTTCGCGCAAGGCCATGACCCGATCTCCCGGGTCAGCTGCCACAAGACCGCGGTCGATCAAGGCCTTGAGCGCCACAGGCAAGACCAAGGTGCTGGCAGCGGCCAAGGTCAGGAACAGCAGAGCCAGGGCGATTCGCCCCCGGTAGGGTCGCAAGAAGGGCAGGAGCCCTGACAGCGAGCGGGGGGTGGCAGCGCGGGGCCGCTCATCTTTTGGGGTGGAGTTGGCCATGTGCGCAAGTCTAGCGAGCTCCTGAACTGGGCGTGGAGTCAGGGACAATCTCTTCGTTGCATTCAACTCTAGGGCAATCAGTGAAATGCCCTGTGAACGCGCGACAATGCTGAAATGACCGCCGCTATCACCCTGATTTCCTCCATGGCCACCCGAGGCGTGCTGGCCGAATTGGCCCAGGCCTACCAGGCGGCCTCGGGCCGTGAGGTGTCCATTGTGTCGGTGGGTGGGGTGGACGCCGCCAAACGAATGCAGGCGGGCGAATTATTCGATGTGGTGCTGTTGGGCAGCGATGCCATCGACCGCTTGATGGCCGAGGGGCATTTGGTGGCGGGCAGCCGCATCGACTGGGTGCGATCCACGGTGGCCGTCGCGGTTCGAGCTGGCACGCCCCATCCAGACATTATGGATGGTGAGGCGGTGCGCCGGGCTGTATTGGCAGCGCCTAGCCTGAGTTACTCCACCGGGCCGAGCGGCACCTACTTGATGCAACTGTTCGAACGTTGGGAGATCGCAGACCAGGTGCGAAGGAAGATGGTGCAGGCGCCACCCGGTGTACCGGTGGGCAGCTTGGTCGCGCGAGGCGACGCGGCGCTCGGGTTTCAGCAGCTCAGCGAATTATTGCCGTTGTCGGGGATCGATGTGGTGGGAGAGCTACCCAGTGACGTCCAATACGTCACCACATTCTCTGCGGCGCGGGGTGCAGCGGCAGCAAGCGTTCGGGGCTCGGTATTCGAGGAGCCGGTTCAACAGTGGTTGAACTATTTGCGATCACGCGTGGCGGCTCAGACGATACGCCAGCACGGCATGTCACCTGCCTGATTCATCATTTGAAGCGAGAGTTCCATGATCATCGACATCCACGGTCACTACACCACCGCACCCAAGGCGCTGGAGGTTTGGCGCAACCAACAGATCGCCGGCATCAAAGACCCCACCGCCAAGCCCAGGGTCAGCGACCTGAAGATCTCAGATGACGAACTTCGTGAGTCCATCGAGACCAATCAACTCAAGTTCATGCGCGAACGCGGCAGCGATCTGACCATCTTCAGCCCTCGTGCCAGCTTCATGGCGCATCACATCGGCGACTTTGAAGTGTCGAGCACCTGGGCTGCCATCTGCAATGAGTTGTGCTTCCGAGTGTCCCGACTGTTCCCTGACCACTTCATTGGGGCCGCCATGCTGCCGCAGAGTCCAGGCGTGGATCCTAGGACGTGCATTGCCGAGATCGATCGATGTGTCAACGAATACGGCTTTGTGGGCATCAACCTAAATCCGGATCCCTCGGGTGGACATTGGACCTCACCCCCGCTGACTGACCGCCACTGGTATCCCATCTACGAAAAAATGGTGGAGTACGGCATCCCGGCCATGATCCATGTCAGCACGAGCTGCAATGCCTGCTTCCACACCACCGGTGCGCATTACATCAATGCCGACACCACGGCCTTCATGCAGTGCCTCAACGGAGACCTTTTTAAGGATTTTCCAGACCTGAAGTTCATCATCCCGCATGGGGGCGGCGCGGCACCGTATCACTGGGGGCGCTACCGAGGCTTGGCGCAGGAGTTGAAGAAGCCCTTGCTCCAAGACCACCTGCTCCACAACATCTTTTTCGATACCTGCGTGTATCACCAACCTGGCATTGATTTGTTGACCCGCGTGATCCCCGTGGACAACGTGCTATTTGCTAGCGAAATGATAGGGGCCGTGCGTGGTATTGATCCAGAAACCGGACATCACTTCGATGACACCAAGCGCTACATTGAGGCGTCCACGCAATTGACGGCGCAGCAAAAGCAACAGATTTACGAAGGCAATGCGCGTCGGGTGTATCCGCGGCTGGACGCAGCCCTCAAGGCCAAGGGTCGATGACCCAAAGGAGTTGCCATGTATGAAATGGGCGTCGTGAGGCGCAATATTCAAAGAGCCGATGTGACTGCGGTTCAGCAGTTGGCGAAGTCGGGAGTGTCCACCGTGCACGAAGCCATGGGGCGGGTGGGTCTGATGAAGCCTTATATGCGACCCATCTACCCGGGTGCGCGCATTGCGGGAACGGCAGTCACCGTCTTGCTGCATCCGGGTGACAACTGGATGATGCATGTGGTGGGCGAGCAAATTCAACCGGGTGATGTGGTGGTGGCGGCTCTGTCTGCCGACTGCACCGATGGGTTTTTTGGGGATTTGTTGGCCACCTCTTTCCGCTCACGCGGTGCACAGGGCCTGATCATTGATGCAGGCGTGCGCGATGTGCGGGATCTCACCGAGATGGGCTTTCCGGTCTGGAGCAAGGCCATCAGCGCCAAGGGAACGGTCAAGGCCACGCTCGGATCGGTGAACATCCCCGTGGTCTGTGCGGGCGCCCAGGTGCACCCCGGTGATGTGGTGGTGGCCGACGATGACGGCGTCGTGGTCGTACCCCGAGAGATGGCTGCGCAAGCGGCCGCTGCGGCGGCGGCGCGCGAGGCGAACGAGGGCACCAAACGTGAGAAGCTCGCCTCGGGCGTTTTGGGCCTGGACCTTTACAACATGCGCCCCACGCTTGAAAAGGCGGGCCTGCGTTACATCGACTGAGGCCCTGGAACACATGAAGCACATTGCGCTGTTGGGATATGGGGAGGTGGGCCGCATCCTGGCTGAAGATCTGACCGCTTCCGGCCACCGCGTGGCAGCTTATGACCTTCGACGTTCCGATCAACCTGGACATGCCATGCACGATCACGCCATGGCACATGGCGTTTTTTGGGCTGATTCACACGCGACGGCGGTTCTAAAGGCGGATCTGGTGGTCTCTGCGGTCACAGCCAGCCAAACCTTGGCGGTGGCGCAGGCCTGTGCGCCGGCGATCCCCCACGACGCTTTCTATTTGGACTTCAACAGTGCTTCGCCGGGGGCGAAGGTGCAGGCCGCGGCGGTGATCAACGCTGCCGGGGGGCGGTATGTAGAAGGGGCGGTGATGACTTCAGTGCCGCCCTACCGCATCAAAGTCCCTTTGCTCTTGGGGGGGCCGCAGGCTGCAGCCTTGGAGCCCGGGCTGAACGCGCTGGGATTTTCTGCCCGGGTCGCCAGTGACAAACTTGGGGTGGCGTCAGCCACCAAAATGTGCCGCAGCGTCATGATCAAAGGCTTGGAGGCCATGGTGATTGAGAGTTTCACGGCGGCCCGCGCCTATGGGGTGGAAGATGCTGTGTTGGCATCGTTGAAAGAAACCTTCCCGGGAATCGACTGGGAGATGCAAGGGGCCTATTTCTTCCAGCGCGTGATCGAACACGGCCGCCGCCGCAGTGAAGAAATGTTTGAATCGGCCCGTACTGTGGAGGAAGCCGGCTTGCCCGTGTGGTCGGCTTCAGGGACGGCGCAGCGCCAGGCCTGGGTGGCTGATTTGGTCGATGCGGGCGTGTTGGGCACGCGCGGATCGGTCGAGTTCGCACGCAGCGCGGATTGGCGAGTAGAGGCCGACCGTCTCTTGGCCCATGTAGCGCAAGTGGCGAATCTCCGCCACTCAAAGAAAGATTGAGATGACGGTTCAAAAGACGCCAGGATGGCTCGACTGGTATGCGGGGCCTTCTCAACCCATGTTCAAAGTCCCGGCCGGCAGTGTCGACGCGCATTGCCATGTGTTCGGTCCAGGCGATGAATTTCCCTTTGCGCCCGAGCGCAAGTACACGCCTTGCGATGCCTCTAAGGCGCAACTGTTTGCCTTGCGGGATCACTTGGGCTTTGCGCGCAACGTCATTGTGCAGGCCACCTGCCATGGGGCCGACAACCGCGCGCTCGTCGACGCGTGCCGTGCTTCCGGTGGGCGCGCTCGGGGGGTGGCCACCGTGCGCCGTGATGTGACCGACGAAGCCTTGGCCGATTTGCACCACGCGGGCGTCCGTGGGGTCCGCTTCAACTTTGTGAAGCGGCTCGTGGACTTCACACCCAAGGACGAGTTGATGGAAATCGCCGGACGTGTGGCGTCCATGGGCTGGCATGTGGTGATCTACTTTGAAGCACAAGATCTGCCCGAGTTGTGGGAATTCTTCACGGCCCTGCCCACCACCGTGGTGGTTGATCACATGGGCCGTCCCGACGTGCGCAAGCCCATCGATGGACCAGAATTCGCGCTGTTTTTGCGATTCATGCGAGAGCACCCCAATGTGTGGAGCAAAGTGAGTTGCCCCGAGCGTTTGAGCATGTCTGGTCCCGCCGCGCTGAACGGCCAGCGTCAGGCTTACCAAGATGTCGTGCCCTTTGCACGCCTCGTGGTCGAGAGCTTTGAGGACCGCGTGCTATGGGGGACCGATTGGCCGCACCCCAATCTCAAGGACCATATGCCCGATGATGGCCTTTTGGTTGACTTCATTCCGCACATTGCCACCACGTCGGCCTTGCAGCACAAGCTGCTGGTGGCCAACCCTATGCGTCTGTACTGGCCGGAGGAATCTCATGGCGCTGCATAAACCTTATCTGGACATTCCCGGCACCCTGATCTTTGATGCCGATCAGTCTCGGCTGGGGTATCACCTGAACCAATTCTGCATGTCGCTTATGAAGGCGAACAACCGCGCCAGGTTCAAGGCCAATGAACGTGCCTATTTGGACGAGTGGCCCATGACCGAAGACCAAAAGGCGGCGGTCCTGGCGCGAGACTTGAATCGCTGTATGGCGCTGGGTGGCAATATCTATTTCTTGGCCAAGATTGGGGCCACCGATGGCTTGAGTTTTCAGCAGATGGCCGGCAGCATGACCGGTATGACCGAGGAGGAATATCGACACATGATGATCAACGGTGGCCGGTCGGTGGAGGGCAACCGCTTCGTCGGCGAAGATGGCGATGCGCAGGCCCACCGACAGCCTCAAGGCCGGACCGCTCTTTCGGGCTCGGAGGGGCGGACCCCTTCATCGACACAAGAGGCTTGAAGTGGCACGTATCACTGCATCGGTTTACACCTCTCATGTGCCGGCCATCGGGGCGGCCATGGACTTGGGAAAAACCCAGGAGCCGTACTGGCAAAAGGTCTTTGCGGGCTACGAATTCTCGCGATCCTGGATGAAGTCTCATGCACCTGATGTCATCTTTTTGGTATTCAATGACCACGCCACAGCATTCAGTCTGGAGATGATCCCGACCTTTGCCATCGGAACGGCCGCGTCTTACGCCCCTGCTGACGAAGGATGGGGGCCTCGACCCGTGCCTACGGTCATGGGGCATCCCGAGTTGGCATCCCACATCGCACAAAGTGTGATCCAAGAAGATTTCGACCTCACCATCGTCAACAAGATGGACGTGGATCACGGGCTGACGGTGCCCTTGAGTTTGATGTGCGGTCAGCCCGCGCAGGAGGCCTTCCATTGGCCATGCCCGGTGATTCCGTTTGCGGTGAACGTCGTGCAGTACCCTGTGCCTTCAGGTAGGCGCTGCTTCGCTCTGGGCCAAGCGATTCGACGTGCAGTGGACTCTTTCGACGAAGATTTGAACGTTCACATTTGGGGGACGGGTGGAATGAGCCACCAACTGCAAGGGCCGCGTGCGGGGCTCATCAACGCGCCTTGGGACCAACAGTTCTTGGACCGACTCATCGCCGATCCGGCGAGTCTTTCTGAGGTGCCGCATATCGACTACGTGCGAGAGGCTGGCAGCGAGGGGATCGAATTGGTGATGTGGCTCAT
Organism: uncultured Rubrivivax sp.; assembly: GCA_964498795.1. Classification (GTDB taxonomy): domain Bacteria; phylum Pseudomonadota; class Gammaproteobacteria; order Burkholderiales; family Burkholderiaceae_C; genus Rubrivivax. Next base: position 8,562 of record CAZCJB010000002.1, read on the forward strand.
TGCCCGAGGCGCGATGTCAGACGTCGCCGGGCAGGGCGCCAAGCCTCGCGTCGCCCACCGTTTCTACCATGTGCCCGCATCCAACACCGCTGTGGGCCACCTCATTTTGGAGAATGCATCGTGACGATCAAAGTCGCCCTCGCCGGGGCTGGCGCCTTTGGCATCAAGCACCTCGACGCCATCAAGAACATCCCCGAAGTTCAGGTGGTTTCGCTCGTCAGTCGTGATCTATCTAAGACGCAAGAGGTGGCTGACAAATACGGCATCGCCCACGTCTCGACGCGGCTCGAAGATTCATTGGCCATTCGCGAGGTCGATGCAGTGATCTTGTGCACGCCGACGCAAATGCACGCCGATCAAACTTTGGCCTGCTTGCGCGCAGGCAAGCATGTCCAGGTAGAGATTCCGCTGTGCGACGTGTTGAAAGAAGGCGAGGCGGTGGTGGCGCTCCAAAAGCAAACCGGCAAAGTGGCCATGTGTGGCCACACCCGGCGCTTCAACCCCAGCCATCAGTGGGTCCGTCGGCGCATTATGAAAGGGGAGTTTCATATTCAGCAGATGGATGTGCAAACTTTCTTCTTCCGACGTACCAATATGAATGCCCTGGGGCAGCCTCGCAGTTGGACCGACCACCTTTTGTGGCATCACGCGGCCCACACGGTGGATCTCTTTGCCTACCAGGCCCAGAGTCCGGTGGTGAAGGCCCATGCCCTGCAAGGACCCATTCACCCCAATTTGGGCATTGCCATGGACATGAGCATTCAACTCAAGGCGGCCAATGGCGCGATCTGCACCTTGTCCCTGAGTTTCAACAACGAGGGACCTCTTGGCACATTCTTCCGCTACATCGGCGACACGGGGACCTACATTGCCCGTTACGACGATTTGGTCAACGGCAAAGAAGAAAAGATTGATGTGTCCCAAGTGGATGTGTCCATGAACGGCATTGAATTGCAGGACCGCGAATTCTTTGCTGCCATCCGTGAAGGCCGTGAGCCCAACGCGTCGGTGGCCCAGGTGCTGCCTTGCTATGAGGTGCTGCACGATCTTGAGCAAGCGTTGTTGGCAGACCGATGATGAAAACGCGGCGCTTAGGGCCTTTTGAGGTGTCAGCCATTGGGCTGGGATGCATGAACCTCAGCCATGCCTACGGCGAGCCACCCAGTGCCGAGGACGGGGAGCGGCTGCTGCTTGAAGCCTTGGATCTGGGGATGACGCTCATCGACACGGCCGCCCTGTATGGCTTTGGCAGCAACGAAACCTTGATCGGTCGTGTGCTCAAGCCACACCGCGACCGTATTGTGTTGTGCAGCAAGGGCGGCATGGCCGGTGTCGAATTCCCCGATGGCGTCAAACGTGTAATCGACGGCCGCCCTGAGGCGCTGCGCCGAAATTGCGAGGACAGCCTGCGCCGATTGCAGACGGATTGCATTGATGTGTACTACCTGCATCGCTGGGACAAAAAAGTGCCCATCGAGGACAGCATGGGTGCCCTGGCTGATCTGGTCAAGGCTGGCAAGATCCGGACCATTGGTTTGAGCGAGGTCTCGGCTTCCACCTTGCGCCGCGCGCATGCCGTGCACCCCGTGGTGGCGGTGCAGTCCGAATATTCTTTGTGGACGCGCAACCCTGAAATTGCAGTCATGCAGGCCTGCCAAGATCTGGGGGCCGCATTGGTGGCGTTCAGCCCCTTGGGCCGCGCCTACCTGGCCGATGCTTTGCATGACCCCAACACACTGACGTCCAAGGACATCCGCCGAGGTATGCCAAGGTTTGCACCTGAGCATTACCCTGCGAATCTCCAATTGCTCCCTGCCTATCGAGCACTCGCACAAGGTGCGGGGTGTTCGCCTGCGCAACTGGCCTTGGCGTGGGTCTTGGCACAAGGAGATTCCGTCATTGCCTTGCCCGGTACGACTCGGGTGGACCACCTGCGTGAAAACCTGGCTGCAGGCGATCTGAGTGTGCCTGCCGCCGTATTGAACCAAGCGGGTACTCTCATTCATTCACACACCGTGAGTGGTGCCCGTTACAACGCTGCCACGCAACTTGAAGTCGATACCGAGGAGTTTTGAATCCATGAGCCAAGACCCCATTGCTCCGCTTCGGCACTTTGTCATGGAGATGACGCGATGGGTCAATCAGACTCAAGACGAATCGACCCTCTTGAAGGAAGGACGCAGGCTGTTGTCGCAGTTGCTGAGGGATGACTCCTGGCTTCCGGAGGCTTTTGCCCAGCCCCATCCTGACCACTATGTTCAATACCTTTTGCATTGCGATCCACTGGAACGCTTTTCAGTGGTGAGTTTTGTCTGGGGCCCTGGCCACCACACGCCCGTTCATGACCACACCGTGTGGGGTCTGGTGGGTGTGTTGCGAGGAGCTGAGCGATGCGAAGAGTTTGAGTGGCGCTCAGAGCCGGATGCAAAATCCCCGCACCAGGGTCTTCCTGTGGATCGCGGTTGTCAGCACCTCATGCATCCTGGTGACATCGACGCCGTATCACCGACTTTGGGTGACTGGCATCGGGTGTCGAATGCATCGGACCGCGGGGTCTCTATCAGCATTCATGTGTATGGTGCCAATATCGGCGCCGTCCGTCGGCATCGGCTGGATTCACAAGGTCAGGTGGTGGACTTTGTGTCAGGTTACACCTCTGCGCTCACGCCCAATCTTTGGGATCGATCGGCCCGCCCAGACCTTTTTAAGATTTCATGATGACTGACATGCTCAAGTCTGCGGCAGCTCATGGAACGCTGGTGTTGACTTTGGCGCATCCTCGCCGTGGCAACGCTTTGGGGCCTGCATTGGTGCAGGCACTGACCGACCAGGTGGAATCCGCGTGCGAGGACGCGAGCCTTCATACCGTGGTACTCCAGGGCGAGGGCGCGCACTTTTGCACCGGCTTGGATCTTTCCGAACTTCCGGGCTTGAGTGACGGGGACCTGCTGCTGCGTTTGGTACACATTGAGCGCTTGCTGTCGTTGATCTGGAACGCGCCTGTGCGCACGGTGGCTCTGGCCCAGGGGCGAACCTGGGGTGCTGGAGCCGATCTGTTTGCAGCGTGTGAACATCGGCTTGTGATGCCGAGCACCACATTTCGATTCCCCGGCGTGCAGTTCGGGATTGCTCTGGGCACGCGCAGACTTGCCGAGCGCCTGGGCGTCGATGCGGCACGGCGTTGCCTGTTGGAGGGGCGAGAGCTGTCTGCGGAACAAGCGATCGCCGCAGGCCTGGCCCAGGAGTGTGTGGCGGATTTGGACGACGCCCTGCGTGCTTTGCCCGTCCCTCAGTTGGGGCGAGACGTGAGCGCACGTGTGCGTGCGGCCTCGAGGTTTGACGCCGCATCGCAGGCTGACGCCGATCTGGCGCATCTGGTGCGGTCGGCTGCCCGACCCGGATTGAAGGGTCGCATCGAGGCCTATCGAGCCTCATTGACGTAGTGGAGAAGGTCCCATGGATTTGAAGTTGCAAGGTCGTCGCGCCTTGGTCACTGGTGCCAGTGTGGGAATTGGACGAGGGATTGCCATGGCGCTCGCCGCCGAGGGCGTGCAATTGGCCTTGACCGCAAGGCGGATGGACAAACTCCAAGAGGTTGCGCAAGCCATCCAATCCGGTGGCGGGGTGGCACCCTTGCTGATTGAGCAGGACATGTATGCCGAAGATGCGGCCTCGCGCATCACGCAGGCCGCGATGCAAGGGCTCGGCGGCGTAGACATTCTGGTGAACAATGCCGGAGGCTCGCGCAGCTTCAAGGACTTGCATGTCAGCGAGGCTCAATGGCAAGAAGCCATGACCCTGAATTTCCACAGGCCGCGACAGCTGGGCGATGCCCTCATAGACCAAATGATTGAGCGTCAGTGGGGTCGCATCATCAACATCACGGGCAAGAGTGAACCCGAGCACATCAACGGCGCATTTTGTGCCAAGGCTGGCATGCACAGCTGGGCCAAAGGCTTGTCGCGTATGGTGGGTCGCCATGGCATCACCGTGAACTGCATCCCACCAGGACGGATTCACTCCGAGCAGATTTTTCGCAATTACTCGCCGGAATACCGCCAATGGCAGTGCGAGAACGAAATACCCATGGGGCGCTACGGTGAGCCGGAGGATTTGGCCCATCTCGTATGTTTTCTCGCAAGCCCCTTGGCGAGCTACATCACGGGGGCTGTCATTCCTGTCGATGGTGGCTTGCGCCGCTATCAGTTTTGAACATTGTGAAGGAGCCGGTCATGGAGATCCGTCGACGCCAACTCTTGGCCAGTTCAACCGCAGCCGTATTCTTGCCGGCTACAGGTCTGATTCAGGCCAACACGCCTTGGCCTCGCCAATCGATCCGGTTTGTGGTGCCGTTTGCCCCGGGAGGCACCTCTGAAATCGTGGCTCGCACGGTGGCGCAAGAGCTGACCAAGCAGTTGGGGCAATCGGTGTATGTTGACAACAAAGGCGGCGGTGCGGGCTTGCCCGCGATGCAGGAGGTGGCCAAGTCGACACCCGATGGGCACACCATGATCCTGGGGCATGTGGGTTCCCTGGCGGTCAACCCTTACATCTTTCCCAACCAACCCTTCGATGTCAATCGCGACTTTATGCCGGTGACCTTGCTGGCCAAAGTGCCCAACTTGTTTGTCATCCATCCCGATGTGCCGGCCAAGGACTTCAAGGAATTTGTCGCTCACGTCAAGAAGCATCCCGGGCAGCTGAATTACGGCTCTGCGGGCAATGCCAGCGCGGGTCATCTGGCCATGGAGTACCTGAAGCTTGTCACCGGGATGTTCATCACCCATATTCCCTATCGAGGCACAGGCCCTCAATTGACGGACCTGTTGGCAGGACGCACCCAAGCCTCATCGGCTGGATTGCCTGCGCTCATGCCGCATATCAAGAGCGGCAAGCTGCGACCGATCGCCGTGGGGACAGCCCAGCGCCTGGCACAACTGCCCGACGTGCCCACCGTTGCAGAGTTGGGTTACAAGGACTTTGAGACCTCTCAGTGGTACGGCATATTGGTGCCGGCGGGTACGCCGCGGGACATCGTCAAGCGTCTGCAGGAAGAGTCGCTGAAGGCGCTGCGCTCTAACGCCGTGACCGAACGCTTTGCCAACGACAGCGCAGTGGGCGGCGGAGGGCCGCCTGAGGAATTTGCGGCCTTCATTCAGCGGCAGCAAGCGATCTGGAAAGAGATCGTCAGGCGAGCGGGGATACGGCCGGACTGAACCTCGAGGGCGAGAACGAGGACGCCTGGATCAGTTGCTCGGCGGCCGCGCTCAAGTCGGCCTGTGCACCTGAGGGCAACGTCACAGGCGTGGCCTGATCGAAGCCCAAGAAGTTCTTGGCCATGGACTGCATGTAGATCGGGTCGTAGTGCACATGCAGCAACTGCTCGACCAATTCGGCGATCCGTCCTGCATGGGCCAGATCACACCAGGCTTGCACCGTGACCGCACCTCGCAGCTCCCGAAGGCCCGAGAGACGATCGCACAGCAGATGAGGGTTGGAGGCCAAATGCGCGTAGTCTTCGCTCAACAAAGCCACCCTTGCGGAATCGGGCATGTCCACGCGCCAGCAGCGCCCACTGCGTACACGTTCCAGCAGTCTTTGAGGCAGCCGCAACTGTCCCACCAACCGGCTTTCACTTTCCACGAACACAGGCCGGTTGACATCAAATTGCCTCAAGGCTTTCCAAAGCAGGGTCTCGAAGCGCTTCTGCGAGGGTTGCGGAGCGTGCGGCAGGGCGCCCAGCACCGAGCCTCGGTGGCAGGCCAAACCCTCTAAATCGAGCACTTGGGCACCGGCCGCGCGGAGCGATTGCAGCAAGCGGCTTTTGCCGCTGCCAGTCTTGCCGCACAAGACTTCAAATCTCAATCCTGCACCTGCATCCTCTAGCGCTGACACCACATGTTGCCGAAAGGCGCGGTATCCGCCTTGCAACACACGCACCTCAAAACCAATTTCAGACAGCACCAGCGCCAGAGCACCCGAACGTTGGCCGCCGCGCCAACAATACACCAACGGCTTCCACTCTCTCGGCAATCCGGGCATGTGACGGTCCAAGTGTGCGGCGATGTTACGGGCCACCATGGCCGCGCCTTGCTTGCGGGCTTCGAAGGCGGAAATTTGCTTGTACTGGGTTCCCACCTGTTGCCGCTCGTCGTCATTCAAGGAGGGCCAGTTCACGGCGTGTGGCAGGTGGTCGAGCGCAAACTCCCCTGGGCTGCGTGCATCAATCACCGCACTGAATCCGTCGGCGGCTTCCATCAGCGCCAAGGCATGCAGGATGTCGATGCGTTCAATAGACATGCGCGGCCAGGTCGGTCAAGCCAAAGCATCCAACAATTCGGATTCGATCTGCAATTGGGCTTTGGCATGTTGAAGCTCTGAGCCTCGAATCAAGAAGGTATCTTCCACGCGCTCACCCAGGGTACTGATCTTGGCCAATTGCAGATTGATCTGGTGCCTCGCCAGAACACAGGCAACTGCATAGAGCAGTCCACTGCGGTCCGCCGCACTGACGCTGAGCAGCCAATTCTGAGCGCGTTCGTCGGGTGCCAGGGACACTCTGGGCACCACCGGGAAGGATCGCACCCGACGGGAGGGTCGGCTGCGCGAGGGGTCTGCCAGAGGGCCGTCAGAGGCCAAGGCCTGTGCCGCCTGCGTTTCCACCAGGGAAATCAACGGGCGGTATTCGTCCGGACCGTGCAGGTCGGCGTTGGAACGCACGACCTGGAAAGTGTCCAAGGCGTAGCCGTCGCGGGTGGTGTGGATTTTGGCATCCTGAATGCTGAAGCCTGCGGCATCAAAGTACCCGCAAATTTTGGCAAAAAGATCGGGACGGTCGGGTGAATAGACCAATACCTGCAAGCCCTCGCCCACCGACGACAGTCGGGTCACCACCACAGGTTGCGAAGAGCCCAAATGTCGCCAGAGCACCCGCGCGTGCCAGGCAATCTCAGCCGGGTCATGCCGTAGGAAATAGCTCACGTCCAACGCTTTCCAAAGCGGATCCTGCGTGCCCGGAAGGGAAGAATGTAAGGCCAGGATCTGCAAGGCTTCCTGCTTGCGATTTTCGATGTCTGCGTCGAGATTGGGACGCGCACCCCCCAACGCTCTCAGGGTCAGTCGGTACAGATCCTCCAGCAACTTGCCCTTCCACGCATTCCAAACCTTGGGGCTGGTGCCGCGAATATCCGCGACCGTGAGCAAATACAGAGCCGTCAGTCGCCGCTCATTGCCGACCAATTTGGCAAACTGCGCGATGACGGCAGGGTCGCTCAGGTCCTCCTTTTGAGCCACATGGCTCAGAGTCAGGTGTTGACGCACCAAGAACTCGATCAACCCGCTGTCTTCTTTAGAGATGCCATGCGCTCGGCAAAAGGTGCGCACCTCTTGGGCTCCAAGGTCTGAGTGATCTCCGCCGCGGCCTTTGGCCACGTCATGGAACAGCGCGGCGACATAGAGCACCCAGGGTGCATCCCAACCTGCAGCGAGTTGGCTGCAAAATGGGTATTCGTGGGCGTGCTCGGCGATGAAGAAACGCCGCACGTTGCGCAGCACCATCAAAATGTGCTGATCCACGGTGTACACATGAAACAGGTCGTGCTGCATGCGCCCGACGATGCGACGAAAGACCCACAAATAGCGTCCCAAGACCGAAGTTTGGTTCATCAAGCGCATGGCATGGGTGATGCCCTGGGGCTGCTTCAGAATTTCCAGGAAGAGTTCGCGGTTGACGAGATCGCGCCGGAAGTCCCGCTTCATCAAGGTGCGCGCGTTGTACAGTGCTCTCAGGGTTCTCGCAGAAAAGCCCTTGATGCCAGGAGTTTGCTGATACGCCAGAAATGTTTTCAAAATAGCATGCGGATCGCGAACATACACCTGGTCATCCACCACCTCCAACATGCCTCCGCGGTCCAGGAATTCCGCAGTCAAGGGGCGCATGGGTGCATCCACTGAGCCAGCGATCCGATCTGTCATGTTTAGCAACAGAATTTGGTTCAGTTGCGTGACCGCTTTGGCGGCCCAGTAATAGCGGTGCATCAGCACTTCGGAAGAACGCTGGGCACCCGTCGATTGCAGACCAAAACTGTCAGCCACGGCCGTTTGCAAGTCGAACACCAAGCGATCTTCACGGCGCCTCGCCACAGCGTGCAGTCGGGCACGAATCAGGCGCAGCACGCCATGGTGCTTTTGCAATTGGCTGACTTCAAACGAAGTGAGCAAGCCTCGACTCGCCAAAGCGTTCCACGTCTGCCCAAAGCCAGCGGCCTTGGCAATCCATAAAAGCACTTGCAAGTCGCGCAATCCACCCGGACTCTCTTTGCAATTGGGCTCCAGCGAATAGGGCGTGTTTTCGTACTTGACATGGCGCTGTTGCATTTCGAGCGTTTTGGCGCGCAAAAAGGCTTGGATGTCCAGCGACGCATAGGTGGCTTTGGCGAACTGTTGAAACAGTCGCACCGACCCCTCCACGTGTCGCGACTCCAGCAGGGCCGTTTGAATGGTGACATCCCGACGTGCCTCCGCCACACACTCCTGCACGGTGCGCACGGACGATCCAATGTCAAGGCCAATGTCCCAACAGGCGGTGATGAAGTCTGACACCGCGGACGTGTCCGCGCCCTCGGGCAAGAGGACCAACACATCGATGTCGGAGTAGGGGAACAACTCTCCGCGACCATACCCCCCCACAGCGACCAACGCAGACCCTTCGGGCATGCCCTGGCCAGACCATAAGGTTCGCAGGGTCAGATCAGCGTGTCGGGCCAAGTGGCGCACGAGCCGCCCCGCGGCTTGAGGGGTGGCACGATGCTGCAAAAATCCTTCGATCAGCGCCTCTTTACCCGCACGAAACTGCGCACGCAGCTCAGCAACCGTCGGCGTAGCGGCCGACATGTCTCAGTCTCGTGTCTCCGGCAGCGATGGGACGCCGCCGTAGCCTTGCGTGACGAAACTGGGAGGCGCAGGGCTGCCAGCTGAAACCGTCAGCACCTCATATCCCGTCTCGGTGACCAGGACGGTGTGCTCCCACTGTGCTGACAAGGAGCGATCGCGCGTGACGATAGTCCAGCCGTCGTAAGGGCGGTTGCCTTTGCGATCCTCTTTGATGTCGCGCTTGCCCAAATTGATCATGGGCTCCACGGTGAAGATCATCCCTGGCTTGAGTTCTTGCAAGGTGCCGGGCCGGCCATAGTGCAGCACCTGTGGATCCTCGTGAAAACGATCCCCCACGCCGTGACCGCAAAACTCACGGACCACCGAAAAGCCGGCATGCTCGGCAAAGGTTTGTATGGCATGGCCGATGTCCCCCAACCGGGCACCGGGGCGAATCTTGACGATGCCTTTCCACATGGCCTCAAAGGTGACCGCACACAGACGCCGTGCAGCGATAGAAGCCTCACCAATGAAGTACATACGACTGTTGTCCCCATGCCAGCCATCCTTGATGACGGTGACATCCACGTTCAGAATGTCGCCATTCTTGAGCGGCCGATCGTCAGGAATGCCATGGCAGACCACATCGTTCAAGGACGTACACAGGGACGCGGGATACGGGGGGTAGCCGGGGGGCTGGTAACCCAAGGTCGCGGGGATGGCCTGTTGCACTTGCGTGATGTAGTCGTGCGCCAGGCGATCAATCTCCAAGGTGGTGATGCCGGGGCGGATGTGCGGCTCCAACATGTCCAGCACCTCGCTGGCCAGGCGGCCCGCGGTGCGCATGCCCTGGATCTCTGCTTCGGTTCGGATGGAAATGGCCATGGGGCGAGATTATCCCACCCCGATAAAATGCCGGCTTGCCTTGGGCCCCATCGGAATACCTCATGCCTCACCCGCTCCCGACCCTCACTGCCTTTGAAGGGGGGTGTGCCCTCTCCGAATTCCGTGCCCAGGCCTTGGTTCAAGCCCTAAGGGGTGTCAATCCGACGGTAGAAGGCCTGTCGGCCAGGTATGTGCATTGGGTGGCCTCCGATGAACCGCTGTCCGCGGAAATGCATGCACAGATGGCGGCCCTATTGGATTATGGAGATCCATCCACGCCATCGTCCACGGAGGACCTCCTCATCGTGGTGACGCCTCGCGCCGGTACGGTGTCGCCATGGGCCAGCAAGGCGACCGACATTGCCCACAACTGTGGGTTGGAGGTGCGCCGCATAGAGCGTGTCACCGAGTACCGCTTGAGCCTGAAGAAAGGCTGGCGCGCCATGTTCGGGTCGACGCCCGAGGTGACGCAATCACATCGCCTGGCCTTGGCCGCCTGTTTGCACGATCGCATGACCGAAAGTGTGGCCTTTGAACGGGAGGCCGCCCGTGGGCTCTTTGAAGAGCACTCCGGTGTGGCCATGGCCCATGTCGACCTGATGGGCCAGGGACGATCTGCTCTGGAAATCGCCAACCGTGAGTTCGGTCTGGCTCTTTCAGACGATGAGGTGGACTATCTGCTGGACGCGTTCGGGCGCTTGAAACGCAACCCGACCGATGTCGAGTTGATGATGTTTGCCCAAGCCAACAGTGAGCATTGCCGACACAAGATCTTCAACGCCCAATTCACGATCGATGGCGTCGCCGAGCCGATGTCCATGTTCGGGATGATTCGGAACACCGAAAAAATGTCTCCCCAGGGCACGGTGGTGGCCTACAACGACAACGCTGCAGTCATGCAGGGTGGTCCTGTTCAGCAATGGTTCACCGAAGGATTTGTGGCGGGTCCCCGCTACGTGGAAAGGACCGCCCTCTCGCATGTGCTGATGAAGGTGGAGACGCACAACCACCCCACCGCCATTTCACCCTTTCCAGGAGCGGCAACCGGCGCGGGCGGGGAAATTCGCGATGAGGGGGCCACGGGTCGCGGTGCTCGTCCCAAGGCGGGCTTGACGGGCTTCAGCGTGGGTCATCTGAGACTGCCTGATGCGGTTCAACCGTGGGAGCGTCACAGCGTGGGCAAACCGGCGCACATTGCCAGCGCCTTGGACATCATGATCCAGGGCCCCCTGGGCGGAGCAGCCTTTAACAATGAATTTGGCCGCCCCAATCTGGGTGGATATTTCCGGACCTTCGAGCAGCGGGTGGCAGGTGTGCAGCGCGGATACCACAAGCCCATCATGATCGCGGGAGGCTTGGGAGCGATCTCGGCAGAGCAGACCCAAAAGAAGATCTTCCCCGCCGGGACCTTGCTGGTGCAGTTGGGGGGGCCCGGCATGCGGATCGGCATGGGCGGGGGAGCAGCCAGCTCCATGGCAGCCGGCACCAACACGGCCGCTCTGGACTTTGACTCCGTGCAACGCGGCAACCCGGAAATTCAACGCCGTGCGCAGGAGGTCATCAATCACTGCTGGGCGCTGGGGGATCGCAATCCCATACTTGCCATTCACGATGTAGGGGCTGGCGGCTTGAGCAATGCCTTTCCGGAACTGGTGGAGGGGGCCGGGCAGGGCGCGCTGTTTGATCTGCGCCAGGTCCCTCTGGAAGAAAGTGGCTTGGCGCCCAAGGAAATTTGGTGCAACGAGAGCCAAGAGCGTTATGTGGTGGCGCTCAATCCCGCTCAGCAGGACGAGTTTGACCAGATGTGTCGGCGCGAACGGTGCCCGTATGCGGTCGTGGGTGTTTCCACGGCCTCCACAGTGCTCGAATTGAGAGACCACCAAACACAAGAACAAGCCATTCACATGCCTATGGAGGTGCTCTTCGGCAAGCCTCCGCGCATGCACCGGCAGGTTCAACGGGTGCTCCGGCAAGAGGCTGCCCTGGCACTGACGGGAGTGACCTTGGAGCGCGCTGCCTTTGATGTCCTGCGGCACCCGACCGTGGCCTCCAAGCGGTTCCTCATCACCATTGGCGATCGCACAGTCGGTGGCTTGAGCCACCGCGACCAAATGGTGGGGCCTTGGCAGGTGCCAGTGGCCGACTGTGCGGTGACGCTCGCCGATTTCGCAGGCTTTCGAGGCGAGGTCATGGCCATGGGGGAGCGCACCCCGCTGGCAGCCTTGAATGCGCCGGCCTCCGGCCGCATGGCCGTGGGCGAGGCCCTCACCAATTTGCTGGCGGCCCCTGCGGAGCTGCACCGGGTCAAGCTCAGCGCCAACTGGATGGCGGCGTGCGGAGAAGACGGTGAAGACGCCGCCCTCTTTGACACCGTCAGAGCGGTCGGCATGGAACTGTGCCCGGCCCTGGGCGTGGGCATTCCGGTGGGCAAAGACTCCTTGTCCATGCGGACCCGGTGGCGCGATGAATCCGACCAAGACCAACAGGTGGTGGCGCCGGTGTCCCTCATCGTCTCGGCCTTCGCCACGCTAGACGATGTCCGAGGGACCTGGACTCCGCAGTTGAAGCCTGGGGTCACCTCACTCATCCTGGTGGATTTGGGTCAAGGCCGTGCCCGCATGGGTGGCTCGATCCTGGCGCAGACCTTGGAGCAGTTCGGCCACGAGGTACCCGACGTGGACGATCCCACGGGGCTGCGTGCCCTGGCCGCGGCTTTGAAGGACTTGAGATCGTCAAATCAAATCTTGGCTTATCACGACCGCAGTGATGGCGGACTTTGGGCCACGGTATGCGAGATGGCGTTTGCTGGGCATCTGGGCGTGAGTCTGAACATCGACCTGCTGGTCACCGAAGGCGACGGCATTGCGGACAGCCGCGCCGAGGTGGGCGACTCCAAGAACTGGGCGACCCAGGTCAGCGAGCGGCGCAACGAGTTGAGCCTGCGAGCGCTTTTCAACGAAGAGCTTGGCGTGGTGTTGCAGGTGCCCACCGCTGAAAGAGACGCGGTGATGCAGACCTTGCGTCGCCATGGCCTCAGTCGCCACAGCCACGTCATCGGCAAGCCCAATGAGCGTGGCGCGATCGAAGTGTGGCGCGATGCGAAACTGCAATTTGCGGCCGGCTTGCAGGCCTTGCATGCGGCTTGGGACGAGGTGAGTTGGCGTGTGGCGAGCCTGCGTGACCACCCGGATGGCGCCAAATCGGAGCATGAAAGCGTGGGTCTGCCAGAAGACCCAGGCCTTCATGTCCACCTGACCTTTGCAGCGCCGGCTTCGCGCTTGCCGGCGCTGCTCACCCAACGTCCGCGCGTGGCCATCTTGCGGGAGCAGGGGGTCAATTCACACCTGGAAATGGCCTGGGTGTGGCATCAGGCGGGTTTCGAGGCTTTTGATGTCCACATGAGCGACTTGCAAGCCGGTGCCACCTCGTTGTCTCAGTTTCAGGCCATGGTGGCCTGCGGAGGCTTCAGCTATGGGGATACTTTGGGCGCGGGCGAAGGCTGGGCTCGTTCCATTCTGTTCAACCCGGTGCTCAAAGAGGCCTTTGAGACCTTCTTCCATCGCACCGACACCTTGGTGCTGGGGGTGTGCAACGGGTGTCAGATGCTCGCTGCCTTGAGCCCGTTGATTCCGGGTGCTGAATCGTGGCCCAAGTTCACTCGCAACCGCAGTGAGCAGTTCGAGGCCCGACTCTCGATGGTGGAAATCCTCGACAGTCCGAGCTTGTTCTTCGCCGGCATGGCAGGCAGTCGCTTGCCCATTGCAGTCTCCCACGGCGAGGGATACGCCGACTTTTCATCACGCGGCAATGACACACAAGTCCACCGTGCGATGCGCTTTGTGGACCACCAAGGCCACCCGACCGAGGTGTATCCCTTCAACCCCAATGGCAGCCCCCAAGGGCTCACTGCCGTCACCACCGCCGACGGTCGCTTCACGGCGATGATGCCGCACCCCGAGCGCGTGTTTAGAAACATTCAAATGAGCTGGAGCGGTGGAGACCCCGACCACTTCAGTCCGTGGATGCAAATGTTCCTCAATGCTCGGAAATGTGTAGGCTGACTGGGACAGCGCCTTGTCTTGAACGGGTCGAAACGTTCGCCCGCGGTCACTCGCCAGAGGCCAAGGTGAGCGTCACCTTGCGGCTTTGACCTGCACGCCAAACGGTCAGCGCCACTTGCTCGCCGCTCTGGCGTCGCTCCATCACCGACAACAAGTCGTCCAAATTTCTCACGGGCTGGTCTGCCACGGCCGTGATGACATCCCCCGAGATGATGTCGCCTTTGTTGCCCCTGCGAAAGGGCTGCAGACCTGCCCGTCCTGCGGGGCCGTTGGCCTGTACTTGCACCAGTGGAATGCCCTCCGGAAGATTCAATGCGCGTTGCAAGGATGCTGAACCGGCCGTCACGCCAATGGCGGGGCGAACAAACCTGCCATCACGGATCAATCGCGGCACGATCCGGTTGACCTCATCCACGGGAATGGCAAATCCGATGCCCGCGCTCGCCCCGCTGGGGCTGGCAATCTGCGTGTTGACGCCGATCAGGCGCCCTGCAGAATCCAGCAAGGGCCCCCCCGAATTCCCTGGGTTGATGGCCGCATCGGTTTGAATGACGCCGCGGATCGTGCGGTCGTTGACCGACTCGATTTCTCGATTCAGGGCACTGACGATGCCCCGCGTCAGGGTTTGGTCCAGACCAAATGGGTTGCCAATGGCATACACCTGCTGCCCGACCTGCAGGTCTCGGCTCGTTCCCAGGGCGATGGGGGGTAGCTTGTCTTTGGGAGCATCGATTTTCAGCACCGCGAGGTCCCGGTCTGGGAACGCGCCCACCAGGCTGGCTTTCCAGGTACTTTGGTCGGCCAAAGTCACACTGGCGCCGCTGCTGCCTTGGATCACGTGAAAATTCGTCACGATGTGCCCGTTGGCGTCCCAGATGAACCCAGAGCCAGTGCCCGAGGGCACTTGTTGCACGCGCAATGAAAACAGGTCCCGCTGGGCGGCCAATGAGGTGATGTGAACCACGGAGGGGCTGGTCTTGCGGAAGACGTCGATGTGGCTTTGCTCTTCGGCCAGCAGGGGGCCGCGCGGCGTGACGGCCCGAGGGGTGGCATCGGGACGGCCGTGCGCCAGGAACGCTCCAAGGGTCAAAACGGCCACGCCACCCAGGGCCAAAACCTTGCGATTCATGTCAACCTCATCCAGTGAATGCTGCCGATGGACGGCAGTCTCTCGGAGATAGGGTCACATCTCGCAGGATCAAGACACCACGTAGGCGGCGGCCCCGGTGGCCAGAAGCACTCCCTCGTGGTTGGCCAGGCGCATTTGCGCCGACCCAATTCGGCCGCCGACTCGCGTGGCGTGTGCGTGCGCCACAAACCGCGAACCCACACCCGGTCGGAGGTAGTCAATCCGCAGATCGATGGTGCCCAGGCGCGAAAACCTGTGCATCACCTGGTCTGTCGTGTCTTGAGGGTGACGCGCAATCACACCCGCCACGATCGCCATCCCGCCCAGGGTGTCCAAGACCGAAGCGATGACGCCCCCATGCAAGCGGGCCGGCTGAGGTGAGCCGACCAAATCAGGTCGCATCGAAAAGGTGGCTGACACCTCGCCAGAGGTTTCCACCTGGAATTTCAAGCCCAAGAATCTGTTGAAAGGGATGAGCTCTTGGAACATATGGGCCAACGCCTGATCGACCAGAGCTTGTTGTTCGGGGCTTCGGGCGGTGTGCTGCGTGGTCATGTGGATATTCAAGCTCCGGCGTTCTTGGACCGGTGGAATCCGTCGTAAGGGACAGACGTGGACGTTTCGCCCAGAGGGAACACCTCGGTTCCCAGGGGGGCCCCACCATCGATGGCCAGTGTCACTCCCGTGATGAAGGCGGCTGCGGGTGAAAGCAAGAACACCATGGCGGCACTGACTTCGGCCTCCACCCCCAGTCGTCGCAGGGGTACATGCTGGCGCAGTTGAGGGATGAGCGCCTTCACCGCACCCCCATAACGGTCCATGCCGCTGGAGGCGATCCAACCCGGTGCCACGGCGTTGACACGGACTCCCGCATGGGCCCATTCGAAGGCCGCTGTCTGCGTGAGGTTGCTCATGCCGGCGCGTGCGGCGCCCGAATGGCCCATTCCGGGCATGCCGTTGCGAAAGTCTGCAGTCATGTTGACGATGGCGCCCCCGTGGGCTTGCATGCATTGGGTGAAGACTTCACGCATCATCAAAAAGCCGCCCGTGAGATTGTTGGCCACCACCGCGTCAAAGCCCTTCTTGCTGATGGCCAACAAAGGGGCGGGAAATTGCCCACCGGCGTTGTTGACCAGCCCATGCAAGGGGCCAAAGCGACCCAAGACGTCGGCCACGGCGGCCTTGACCGCCTCCTCGTCACGAATATCCAACGGCACGACCTCGCAAAGTCCGCCGTCTTCCAGGATCTCCGCGCGCACCGAGTCCAATTTAGAGGCCGTGCGTCCGCTGATGATGACTCGACCTCCCAGGGACGCAAGTTCGTGGGCCACACAGCGGCCGATACCGCTGCCTCCTCCGGTCACCCAAAGGGTCTGACCGGCGAAGAGGCCGGGGCGAAACACACTCCGATACGCGTTGAGGGCAGGGCTTGAGTTCATACCTCCTAGTGTAGACACCTCGCGCCAAGTCGGGCTTGTGAGGACCCTGGCGCGAAATGTCCAAAGTTCCCAAAATGCCCTAAAGTCGCGTCATGGACATCCAAGAAATGACTCAAGCCTTGCGCGCGCGCATGGGCGACGACAGTGGGCTGCATGCCACGGTGAAATTTGATTGCGGCGACGACGGCGTGATCTACCTGGACGGTCGCTCCGCACCCAACCAGGTCCACAACGAGAGCCTGGACGCCGATTGCACGGTCACCATCTCGCGGGCCAATCTGGAGGCCCTGATGACCCGGCAGATGGATCCTGCCATGGGGTTCATGATGGGCAAGTTCAAGGTGTCCGGTGACATGTCCGTGGCACTGAAGTTGCAAAAGGTGATGTAACCCGCGGGGCGGTGATGCAGCGCCTCGACCGACTTGACGCCTTGCGGGGCCTGGCCATGGTCTGGATGGCGGGCTTCCACTTCTGCTTCGACCTCAATCACCTGCGACTGTGGAAGAGTGCGCAGGATTTCTATCACGACCCCTTCTGGACGGTGCAACGCACTCTGATCGTGAGTCTGTTTCTGTTGTGCGCCGGGATGGGGCAGGCCCTGGCGCATGACTCCGCAGGAAACTCGAAGCGGTTTTGGCGTCGCTGGCGGCAGGTGGCCGGTTGTGCGCTGCTGGTCAGTGCGGGTTCTGCCTGGATGTTTCCACACAGTTGGATCAGCTTCGGCGTCTTGCATGGCATTGCGGTCATGTGGATTCTGATGCGCGTGGGGGCTGCGTGGGGTGTGCCGTGGCGCCGCGTGGGAGCGTGGGCCGGTGCGTGCCTCATCCTTTTGCCTCAGGTGGGGTCGCACCCATGGTTTGACAGCCGATGGACCTCATGGATCGGACTGGTCACCCACAAGCCTGTCACCGAAGACTATGTGCCCGTGTTGCCGTGGCTGGGTGTCATGGTGTGGGGGTGGACGTTGGCTGGCTGGTTGCTGAGCCAGCCATTGGGCAGCCGCTTCGATCTCCTGCGAGGTGAGGTGATCCCGGTGCTGAAGCCTTTCGCGGTGCTCGGGCGCTGGAGTTTGAGCTTTTATATGGTTCATCAACCGGTGATCATCGGGGTCCTCATGGCAGGTCTGCAATGGGGGTGGTGGTCTGCGGGCACAATGCCCCGATGAGCACCAAAATCCTGTTCGGCTTTCATGCCGTGACCGTGCGCCTGAAAACGGCTCCCCAGACCATCGCTGAAGTGCATGTGGATGTCACCCGTCGCGATGCCCGCATGCGCCAGTTCGTGGAGCGTGTGCAGGCCTGCGGCGTCAAATGTGTCGACAGTGACGATGAGCGTCTGGCGCGTTTGTCGGGCTCGCACCGGCACCAAGGAGTGGTGGCGCGTGTCAGCGCCTTGCCCACTCAGCACTCATTGGATGATGTGCTGGATGCTGTTCAAGCCGACGGTCGGGGACCGGCGCTTGTCTTGGTGTTGGATGGCGTGACCGATCCTCACAATCTGGGCGCTTGCCTGCGTGCGGCCGATGGCGCGGGGGCGCACGCCGTGGTCGCTCCCAAAGACCACGCCGTGGGATTGAATGCCACGGTGGCCAAGGTGGCCAGTGGCGCAGCGGAGACCGTGCCCTACCTCATGGTCACCAATCTGGCGCGTACCCTGAATGAGCTTCAGGAGCGAGGCCTGCGTGTGGTGGGCACGAGTGATGACGCCGAGCTCTCCATTTACGACCTGGACCTGAAGGAGCCCGTCGCCTGGGTCTTGGGCGCCGAAGGCAAGGGGCTGCGTCAACTCACGCGCAAGACCTGCGATGTGCTGGTGCGCATTCCCATGAGCGGGGCGGTTGAAAGCTTGAATGTGTCGGTCGCCAGCGCAGTGTGCCTGTACGAGACGGTTCGACAGCGCCGAAGCACCTAAATTAAATCCATGGCGCCTACGACCGCGCCGCCTGCGATCAGCCACAGGGGTGATATCTTCGTGCGAACCATGAGGAAGGCCGACACCGCCACGAGAGGCACACAGAGCCATTGCGTGCGCGAGGGCTCGGTCAAGACCCAGCCCGACGACGCCAGCATGCCGATGGTGACGGGTGCCATGCCCTCGATAAAGGCGCGTACACCCAGCGTGTGACGACGAGGTTCACCCCATCGTGCGGTGCTCAGAGACAGCAAAGTGGTGGGCAGCAGGGTCCCCGCCAGTGCGGCCACCACGGCGGGAAGTCCACCGGCGTTGAATGCAATGACCGCCACGAACAGGACGTTGGGTCCGGGCGCGGCTTGCGCCAAGGCCACGGAGCCGCTGAATTGCGAATCACTTAACCAACCCCATTCGCTCACCACCACCCGGTGCATGTCGGGCACGGTGGTGATTGCGCCGCCAATGGCCAGGAATGACAGCATGGCAAAGTGGGTAAAGAGCTGCCACGCATCGGCCCAGGACAGCGTCCGGGTGCCGGACATCAAATCCATCAACGCCTGCAAGACGGGATCCATCAAGACCTCAGTTTCCACCGAGCGATGCACCAAGCGGCGGGACCCACCGTGAAAATCACATGGGCTAAAGGCAAGCGAAGCAGTCCCACCAAGACGATGACGGTGGCCGCGATGCCAATGCATATCGGCATGCCCATCGCGTTGCGTCGCAAAGTGGGCCAAGACTTGATGGCCATGCTGATGATGAGGCCTGCGGAGACCACGGCCATGCCCCGCAAGGCGCCACTCAGAGGCGCTGAGTCACCGCCCAGCCTCATGAACCAGGCCAACAACAGCACCAGCGCCAGCGGAGCCAGCATCAGGCCGCTGAGTGCCGCCAGCGCACCTCGCCAACCCATGCATCGGTCACCATAGATGACGGCGATGTTGACAATATTGGGCCCCGGCAGCACTTGACCGAGCGACAGCAACTGCAAAAAGGTGGCCCGGTCCATCCACCGAAGCTGATCCACCAAGACCCGCTGTGCCACGGGCAGCACGCCGCCGAAACCCTGCATCGACAGCCGATTGAAGGCCAAGAAGAGGTCTTGACAAGACTGTGGCCTCGAGAGGCCGTCCGCGGGTGCGGGGTCGTCCGTTCCCAGGGACGGGGTCCCTGTCATCGAGCCACCTTGAGCGCTTCTGGGTTGGCGATGTGCGTGGGCTCTCCTCGGATGAACGCCAGCACGTTTTCAAAGGCCGCACGGAAGTACAGCTCGTAGCTGTCGGCCTCCACATAGCCCAGATGAGGCGTGCAGACGGCGTTTTCCAGACGCAGCAGCGGATGGCCCTGCAAGATGGGTTCTGACTCAAACACATCCACGGCCGCCATGCCGGGTCGACCCCGGTTGAGCGCAGACACGAGAGCGCCTTCCTCCACCAACTCCGCGCGCGAGGTGTTCACAAACAAAGACGTGGGCTTCATTCGCGCCAGATCCTCGGCGCGAACCACCCCGCGGGTGACCTCGTTGAGTCGCAAATGCACCGACAACACGTCGGCGCATTCAAAGAAAGCCTCTTGGCTGGTGGCCGTGACAAAGCCATCTGAACGGGCCTTTTCGCGAGAGGCCTCCCGCCCCCACACCACCACCGTCATGCCAAATGCCTTGCCGTAGCTGGCCACCAACTGCCCGATCTTGCCGTAGCCCCACACCCCCAGAGTCTTCCCGCGAAGCACTTGACCCAGCCCAAAGTTCTGGGGCATGGACGCAGCCTTCAAACCGCTTTGTTGCCAGGCACCGTGTTTGAGATTGCCGATGTACTGTGGCAAGCGGCGCATGGCCGTCATGATGAGGGCCCAGGTGAGCTCTGCCGGTGCCACGGGTGAGCCCACGCCTTCAGCCACGGCAATGCCCAAACGGGTGCATGCATCCAAGTCGATGTGGCCCGACACCTTCCCGGTCTGAGAGATGAGTTTGAGCTTGGGCAGCTTCTCCAGCAACTGGCGAGGAAAGTGCGTTCGCTCACGAATCAGCACCAACACTTCGGCATCTCGCAGCCGCACCGACAATTGCCCAATCCCCTTGACGGTGTTGGTGAACACCTTGGCGTTGAGGTGGTCAAGCAGAGCTGCACAGGGCAACTTGCGCACGGCATCTTGATAATCGTCGAGAATGATCACGTTCATGGCAGGTGCCATTGTGCCTCGGGAAGCGAGGTGGTTTTCAAGCCCCTCGATCGCCTGACCCGCTTTCTTGCACTGACTTTCGAAAGGAACTCTCTATGGCGATATCCATGTATTCAACCAGTGTCCCCGTGTTCACGCGGTTGCTGACCAATTCGCTGACCTGGCTGGACAAGGCGCAATCGCATGCCGAGGCGCGGGGTTTTGACCCCAATAACTACCTGGGCCTGCGTTTGGCACCTGACATGCTCCCGCTGACCCGTCAGGTCCAAATTGCCAGCGACTCTGCCAAGAGCGCCTTGGCCAGGCTTGCCGGTGTCGAAGTGCCCAAGTGGGAGGACCAAGAGGCCTCGCTGGACGACTTGCGCGCCCGCATCCGTAAAACGCTGGACTATGTGGCCTCGTTCACACCATCGCAAATCGACGGCTCAGAGAAAAAGGCCATTTCAGTGCCTCGTCGAGTGGGCGACCCGCTGCAATTTGAGGGCGAGGCTTTCTTAAAGCATTACGCCATGGCCAACTTTTACTTCCACATGACCACCCTGTATGCGCTGCTCAGGCAGGCAGGTGTGGACATCGGAAAGTGGGATTACTTGGGCCGCTGAGCGAGGGTCTGAAGGGCGCTACATCAGCATGGTGTTGCGCACCAAGCCCACGGCCAGGCCTTCGAGCTCAAATTGATCGTCGTCGAGGGCCACGATGATGGGCTCAAAATCTGGGTTCTCGGGCAGGAGTTCGACATGCTGTTTGGTGCGTCGGAACCGTTTGACGGTGACCTCGTCTCCCAAGCGGGCGACCACGATCTGACCGTTCTTGGCCTCCTTGGCCTTTTGAACGGCGAGCAAGTCACCGTCCAAAATGCCGGCATCGCGCATGCTCATGCCGCGCACTTTGAGCAGATAGTCGGGGCGACGAGGGAACATCGAAGCCTCGACCACATAAGTTTGGTCAATGTGCTCTTGGGCCAGAATGGGCGCTCCTGCGGCCACGCGGCCCACGAGAGGCAAGGACAGCTGGGCCAGACTGGGCAAGGGCAGACTGAACTGTTTACCAAACTGGCTCAATCTCGCCAAATTGAGGGCTTTGAGGGTGTCAGACTGAAGGCGGATGCCGCGCGACGTGCCGCTGACCAACTCGATGACTCCTTTGCGTGCCAAGGCTTGAAGATGCTCTTCGGCCGCATTGGCCGAGCGGAATCCCAGCTCGGCGGCGATCTCTGCGCGGGTGGGTGGGGATCCGGTGCGCTCTATGGTACTTTGTACCAAATCGAGCACTTGTTGTTGCCGGTCGGTGAGTTTGGGGCTGTCGATCAATCGGTCGGGCATGATGGCTGTCTATTTGTCCAGTGACTGTATTTTTATCCAGATTTTGAATCATGGCAAGTCCCATTTGGCCCATCCCGTCTGAAACGAGCCCTCCGACACGTCCAGGGCTCGTGGTCATCTTGGCGACGGGAGGCACCATCGCCGGCACCGCAGCCCGATCGGACCAGCACCACGCGTATCAATCGGCGCAGTTGGGGATCGCGGACTTGGTGGCGGCGGTTCCGGAATTGGCGGCTGTACCACTGGACACCGAACAGGTCGCGCAAGTGGATAGCAAGGACATGAGTCCAGAAATCTGGGTGACCTTGGCGCGTCGAGTGGCCCATCACCTGGCGCGACCGGACGTGGCTGGCGTGGTGATCACCCACGGCACCGACACCTTGGAGGAAACGGCCATCTTTTTGGAATTGGCGTTGGCACACCGGTGTGAACATCGACCGGTGGTGTTGACCGCAGCCATGCGTCCGGCCACGTCTTCTCAGGCCGATGGCCCTCAAAATCTGGCCGATGCCGTGGCCGTGGCGCGATGGTCGATGAGCCGCGGCATCCTGGCGGTCATGTCCGGAATCGTCTGGCGGGGCTTGGATGTGCGCAAGGTGCATGGGCACCGGCTGGATGCCTTCTCGGGGGGTGATGCAGCCCCCTGGGAGCGGATCGACGCGGGCGTGCCGGTTAGGCTTCAGACCACCTCAGCGCCCGAGCTGCCCCATCCACCGATGGACTTGGCCGATCTGCCGGCCCGAAACGAGGACTGGCCTTGGGTGGAAATTGTCACCAGCCACGCTGGGGCGAGCGGCCGCGGAGTGAAGGCTTGGGTGGCGGCGGGTGTGCGAGGTTTGGTGGTTGCTGCAACGGGCAATGGCACCGTGCACCATGCGCTGCTGCAGGCGCTTGAAGCCGCACAACGCTCGGGGGTGGTGGTGTGGAGGGCCACCCGGTGTGTGGCTGGTGGATGGGTGGCAGATGAGGCGGAGTCCCTCCCTACAGAGCGCACTTGGCCTGCTTCAGGATGTGCGCTCACGCCCGCGCAAGCCCGCGTGGCTCTGCAGTGGCAACTGCTCACGCGACCCTGAGGCTGATCGCCTCACATCGGCTCGATACTTTTCTGGGCCGCCTCTAATTGCTCTTGCAACTCGAGCCAACGTTCCTCGAGCACGGCGGTCTCAGCACTGATGTGATGAAGGCGTCGCCCTAAGTCGGCGATGTCATGGGGGGTGACCTGGCCGCTCGACAACGCGGCTTCGGTATCGGTCTTTTCCTGCGCCAGCAACGCCAGACGCTTGTCGATGTGGGCCGATTCGGTGCGCAACGGGCGCGTCAAGTCCGCCAGGCGGCTTCGCGCCTGGGCCCGGGCTTTGCGATCGTCACGCGGAACGTCTTGCGCGGGGGGCGAAAGCGGCTGACGGGGTGGCGACGGTGGACGCGTTGACGATGCTGGCGGTTCCGCCTGTGGCTGCGAAGAAGGTGCTTTGGTGGGGGTGTCCCGACTGCGATCCAACAACCAACGCTGATAGTCGTCCAGGTCGCCGTCAAAAGGCTCAACGCCTCCTTGGCTGACCCACCAAAATTCGTCACACACCTCCCGCAACAGGGCCCGATCATGGCTCACGAGCAGCACGGTTCCCTCGAACTCGTTCAAAGCCATGGACAAGGCTTCTCGAGTGGTCAGATCCAAGTGGTTGGTGGGCTCATCGAGCAGCAACAGATTGGGTCGTTGCCACACCAGCGTGGCCAGGATCAATCGGGCCCGCTCGCCACCTGACAAAGTTCCAATTCGCTGGTGCACCATGTCGCCTTCGAAGCGAAACTGCCCCAGAAAATTGCGCAAGTCTTGCTCGCGAGCTTGGGGAGACACTTCCCGGGCAAGTCGCACCATGCGCTGCAACGGGGTGTCGTCTTCGCTCAGCAGGTCGAGTTCTTGTTGTGCAAAGTATCCAATCATCAGCCCCTTGCCTTCTGTCAACGTGCCGGCCAATGGAGGGAGCGCGTGGGCGATGGTTTTGACCAAGGTGGACTTGCCTTGGCCGTTGGCACCGAGGATGCCTATGCGTTGGCCCGCCATGACGGTTCTCTGGACGTTTCGGACCACGGCCTTCTGGCCATACCCACACGACACGTTTTTCAAGGCCAACATGGGATTGGGCACTTGAGCGGGCTCTCGAAACTGAAAGGCGAAATCGCTGGCCGTCAGCACGGGCGCGAGCTTTTCCATGCGAGCCAGGGCCTTGACGCGGCTTTGCGCCTGCCGCGCTTTGGTGGCCTTGGCCTTGAAGCGATCGATAAATCGCTGCAACTGAGCCATCCGTTCTTGTTGACGTTCGTAGGCGCTGGCCGCTTGTGTCAAACGCTCGGCTCGCATCGACTCGAAGGCCGTGTAATTGCCCCCATAGCGCAGCAGTTGCTCCTGGTCCAAGTGCACCGTGACTTGGGTGATGGCGTCCAAGAATTCGCGGTCGTGACTGATGATGATCAGGGTGCCGGAGTACCGCTTGAGCCAAGCCTCCAACCACACGAGCGCATCCAGGTCCAAGTGGTTGGTGGGCTCGTCCAACAACAGCAGATCGGCGGGGCACATGAGCGCGCGGGCCAACTGCAAGCGCATGCGCCATCCGCCCGAAAAACTGTTCACGGGCGCGTGCAGCTGATCCGAGCGAAACCCCAGTCCCAGCAGCAAGGCCTGAGCGCGAGCGGGCGCATCGAAAGCGCCCGCTTGCTCCAGCGCGGCATGCGCCTCACCCATGGCGTGCCCATCGTCGGCGGCTTCGGCGGCGGCCAAAGCCGCCTGCGCAGCTTGAAGTGGCACGTCGCCCTCCAAGACGAATTGCGTGGCGGAGGCTTCGGTCTCGGGCATGGATTGCGATACCTCGCCAATGGCCCAAGC
>CAZCJB010000002.1:33341-51928 GCA_964498795.1 uncultured Rubrivivax sp.
TTGCCCGTGCACAAATCCAACACGTCCACCGTGTGCGACGAGAGCCACGGGTCCACGATGCCGTCGGCGATCACTTCGGCAATCAGAGAACGCGGGATGATGACTCGCGGGTCCACCTCAAACGGCACCCCTTGCAGCCAGGCCTCGCCCGTCAGGTAGGCGGTCGGCACGCGGCTGTCCACCCGTTGCTGAACCAGTTCCATCACCCTGGCTTCATCGGCGTCGTTGACTGGGAGGGCATGGACCGATTCCAAATCATCCAGAGGCAACTTCAGCGCCCACAGCACCAGCCACGCCGCCTCATCAAACGCTCGCGTGGTGCCGTGTCCAAAAGAAACGCCCGCCTGATCCAGGCGGGCGCTGACACGCTCAATGAGTTCGAGAACCGTCATCCGGGCGTTCAGGCTCGCAGCAGCTCGTTGATGCTGGTCTTGGCGCGGGTTTGCGCATCCACCCGCTTGACGATGACCGCGCAATACAGGCTGTACTTGCCGTTTTCAGAGGGCAGGCTGCCGCTGACCACGACCGAACCTGCAGGCACCCGACCGTAGGTCACCTCACCGGTGGCGCGGTCGTAGATCTTGGTGCTTTGGCCGATGTACACACCCATGCTGAGCACCGAGTTCTCTTCGACGATGACGCCTTCTACCACCTCTGAGCGGGCCCCGATGAAGCAGTTGTCTTCAATGATGGTCGGGTTCGCCTGCAGTGGCTCCAACACCCCACCGATGCCCACGCCCCCTGACAAATGGACGTTTTTGCCGATTTGGGCACAGGAGCCCACCGTGGCCCACGTGTCGACCATCGTGCCTTCATCCACATAGGCACCAATGTTCACGTAAGAGGGCATGAGCACGGCGTTCTTGGCGATGAAGCTGCCCCGCCGTGCCACGGCGGGTGGAACCACGCGCACGCCCGTCTCGCGCAATTGCTCTTCGCTCAGGTGGGCAAACTTGGTGGGCACCTTGTCAAAAAAGCCCAGATCTCCAGCGCGCATGAGCTTGTTGTCGTTGAGTCGAAAGCTCAGCAACACAGCTTTTTTGATCCACTGATTGACAGTCCATTGGCCCACGCCCTGACGCTCGGCCACCCGCAGGCGTCCACCGTTCAGGTCAGCGATGACATGTTCCACCGCCTCACGGACTTCGGGAGCATTGAGGGCGTTGACCTGTGTGCGCTGTTCCCAGGCTTGGTCGATGAGGGTTTGAAGTTGTTGAGTCATGAGCGATGTTGAATGAAAGAAACGATGCGTTCAGCGGCTTCGACACACTCGTCGACACCCGCCACCAGAGCCATCCGCACCCGACCGGCCCCAGGATTGTGTCCATGCGCAGGGCGAGCGATGAAGCTGCCTGGCAGCACGGCGACATTGTATTGAGACAGCAGGTCCAAGGTGAATTTCACATCATCTGCACCAGGCACCCCTGCCCACAGATAAAAGCCTGCGTCTGGCAGCGCCACGTCCAAGACTTTGGCCAGCATGGGCGTGACCTTTGCAAACTTTTCTCGGTACAAAGCCCGATTGGCTTGGACATGCGTCTCATCATTCCAAGCGGCGATGCTGGCACGTTGCACCACCGGGCTCATGGCACTGCCGTGGTAGGTGCGGTAAAGGAGGAAGGCCTTGATCAGAGCGGCATCTCCAGCGACGAAGCCCGAACGCAGGCCCGGCACGTTGCTGCGCTTGGAGAGGCTGCTGAACACCAGCAACCGTTCAAAGCTCGAACGGCCCAAGGCTTGAGCGGCTTGCAAGCCTCCGAGCGGGGCCTCTTGTCGGAAGTAGATCTCCGAGTAGCATTCATCGCTGGCAATGACAAAGCCGTGCCGATCGCTCAATTCGAACAGGTGCTTCCACTCGTCCAGCGGCATGACGGCACCGGTCGGGTTGCCCGGCGAGCACACGAAGAGCAGCTGAGTTCGAGCCCAGGTCGACTCATCCACGTCGTCCCAACGTGATGCAAAATTGCGCGCCGGGTCGCTGTTGGCAAAGGCGGTTTGCGCGCCCGCCAGCAACGCGGCACCCTCGTAGATTTGATAAAACGGGTTGGGGCATACCACGGTGGCACCCGGGCGGCTGGCGTCGATCACCGTTTGTGCAATGGCGAACAAGGCCTCTCGTGAACCGTTGACCGGCAAGATTTGCGTCCCGGGGTTCAGGTTGACGCCGTAGCGGCGACCGCACCAAGCGGCCATGGCCTCTCGCAACGCGAGCTCACCCGCGGTGCTGGGGTACACCGACAATCCAGGCAGTGCTGCACGCAGCGCCTCCTCCACCAGCGTCGGTGTGGCATGCCGGGGCTCTCCGATCCCCAAGCTGATGGCCTTGAAGGAGGTCGACGGCGCGATTCCTTGGGTGACCTCGCGCAGGCGCTCAAAAGGGTAGGGGTGCAAACGCTGCAGCAGCGGATTCATCAAGGGCCTCGATGCCATCTTGGTAAAAGTCAGGAATGGATAGACTCAAAGGGCGGCAGGCACTGATTCAGGCAGCACCACCGGAACGGGAGGCTTCCAGCCCTTCTTGCGATGCTCCACCGTCACGTAGGTACGAATTCCGCCACGCACAAACCAGTCGGCATGGATGCGCAAGAACCGCGGTGCAATCGTTTTGACAATGTGATCGGCCATCGTGTTGGTGACCTTTTCGTGGAAGGCGCCCTGATTGCGAAAGTGCCAGAAATACATCTTCAGGCTCTTGAGCTCCACGCACCACTGATCCGGCACGATCTCAATGCGAAAGTGGGCAAAGTCGGGCTGACCGGTCAGCGGGCACAGGCAGGTGAACTCGGGCACATCGAAACGAATGACATAGTCGCGCTCGGGACTCGGGTTGGGGAAAGCATCCAATCGATCGGTCGGTGCGCTGGGCGCTACCGCAGGCTTGGAACGTTGCGTGGGGGTGGCTTTGGCAGTCGGCTTTTTGGGCATGATGAGCAGGGGCGCGGATCTGAGGAAGACCAAACCTCGAATGGTATCATCCACACCGCTCCGACAGCGTCACGGTCGCGGCAAAATTTGTTAACTAAATCAATAAGTTAGATGCGCCTGAACCAGATTAAGCTGTCCGGCTTCAAGTCCTTTGCCGAGCCCACCACGTTTCAACTGCCCGGGCAACGCGTGGGCGTTGTGGGCCCCAATGGCTGCGGCAAGTCCAACATCATGGATGCGGTGCGCTGGGTGTTGGGCGAAAGCCGGGCCAGCGAATTGCGCGGCGAGTCCATGCAAGACGTCATTTTCAATGGGTCGGGCCAGCGCAAGCCTGCCAGTCGCGCTAGCGTGGAACTGGTGTTTGACAACAGCGACGCTCGCGCAGGGGGGCCTTGGAATGCCTTCGCCGAGATCTCTGTCAAACGGGTCCTGACCCGCGATGGCAACAGCAGCTACTACATCAACAACCAACCCGTGCGCCGCCGCGATGTGCAGGATGTGTTCCTGGGCACTGGCCTTGGCCCGAGAGCCTACGCCATCATCGGCCAAGGCACCATCAGCCGCATCATCGAGAGCCGCCCTGAAGAACTGCGCCTGTTTCTGGAAGAGGCCGCCGGAGTCTCCAAATACAAAGAGCGCCGTCGAGAGACTGAAAACCGGCTGAAGGACACGCGAGAGAACCTCACTCGGGTCGAAGACATCCTCCGTGAGCTCAACAACAACCTCGACAAGTTGGAAAAGCAGGCCGAAGTGGCGCAAACCTACCGTGCGCTGCAAGACCAGGGTACGCTGAAGTTGCACCAGTTGTGGTTTCTGAAGCACCGGGATGCTGCGCAAGAGGCGCAACGCGTGGCCCGTGATTTGGCGCAGGCCACCAACGCGCTGGAGTCGCGCATGGCCGAAATGCGCCACGTGGAGGCAGACATTGAGACGCTGCGCCAATCTCACTATGCGGCGGGTGACCAGATGCAGATCGCCCAAGGCAACTTGGCGGAGGCCTCTTTGGAAGTCAGTCGCTTGGAGGAGCGTATTCGCTATGTGGTCGAAGGTCGACAGCGAGTAGAACAACGCATCGCTGAGTTACGAGCGCAAAACGCTCAATGGGCCCAGAGGCAAGACGAGGCGCGTGCGGAGATCGACAGAATCGGCGAGCTCATCGAAGACGCGCAGGAACGGGTCGCGGTTTTAGAAGCTCAAGCCGAAGACATGTCTTCTCAATGGCCGGCCATGGAAGAGGCCGTGCAGGCGGCGCAAGATCGCAGCAACCAACAACGATCTGAAGTGGCTCAAGTACAGCAACAGATTCAAGTGTTGGCGGCAGAGAGTCGCAGCTTGGACGAACAAACTCGGCAAGAGCAGGGTCGACGCGACAAACTGGATCTGGAGCGTCAGGGGCTGGTGGTCCCCGACGAGCAGGAGTTGGTGGCAATGACGCAGGACGCTGCCATGGCCGATGAGGCGCAGCAGCTCGCTCAGGCGCAGTTGCATGCGCTCCAAGACCAAGCGCCGCAGCTCGACGAGCAACGGCGTGGGCAGCAAGACACCGCCAACCGCGAGAGCAGCAAGCTCGCCGACCTCAACGCTCGTCTGCAAGCGCTGCGTGCCTTGCAAGAGAAGGTGATGACCGAGGGCAAACTCAAGCCCTGGTTGGCGCGCCATGGCCTTGAAAACATGTCCGGCTTGTGGAGTCGCATTCACATTGAATCCGGGTGGGAAACCGCCCTGGAAGCCGCTTTGCGGGAGCGTATGACCGCCTTGGAGGTGGGGCGCTTGGACACGGTGCGCGCCTTCGCAAACGATCCCCCTCCAGCGCGGTTGGCTTTCTACACGCCGCCGGCGGCGCCCTCGCCCGACCCCCACAAGAGCCTACCTCGGCTGACCGACCTGTTGCGACTCGGCGATGCGGGGTTGAAGGCGCTGCTTGGTGACTGGCTTCAGGGTGTCTACACTGCGGCTGGCCTGGATGAGGCACTGTCACAGCGCGGGCAATTGGCCTTGGGCGAAGTCATCATGACACGCGAAGGACATGCAGTGTCGCCCTTCGCCGTGTCCTTTTATGCGCCCGACTCTGAGCAGGACGGCATGTTGGCGCGTGCGCAGGAGATCGAGAACCTTGAGCGTGAAGTTCGCGCTCAGTCCTTGTTGTCTGACGAGGCCAAGACGGTCTTGGTGCGATTGGACGCCGCCTTCTCAGAAATTTCGGCGCAACTGGTGGCGGCGCGTGCCAAGGCCGCTCAAGCACAAAGTCATGCGCACCACCTGCAGGTGCAACTTCTGCAGATGCGACAGCGCAGCGAAGCAGCGCAGGCCCGGCGTGCCCAAGTGATGGGCGAGCTCGGCGAAATCGATTCACGTCTGGACGATCTACAGGAGAGGCGGGCTCTGGGGGAAGCGCGATTTGAAGAGCTCGATCTGCAATTGGCAACGTCTCAAGAGGCGCATGCAACCATGGATGAGGCTGTCATCCAGGCTCGCCGCCGATTGGATGATGCCCGCGAGCAACATCGATCGGTGGAACGCCAGGTTCAAGAAGCCGGCTTTGAAGCCCGTTCGCTGCAGACTCGGCGTTCCGAGCTGACGCGCTCCATTGAAACTGCCCACGAGCAAATGACCTCCAATGCGCAGGCGGGAGGGCAGCTTGAGATGGAGCTGGGAACGCTCAACGACGCGGCCGCTCAAGCGGGGCTGCAATCGGCCTTGGAGCTGCGCATGGAGCGCGAAAGAGCTTTGGCCGCCGTGCGCAGTGAATACGACGATCTCACGGCCAAGCTGCGGGGTATGGAAGAAGAGCGCATGGCCATGGAGCGCAGCCTCGAACCCATGCGCGAGCGCATCACGGCCTTGCAGTTGGAGGCTCAAGCGGCACAACTTGGAGGTGCGCAATACCTGGAGCAATTGCAGCAAGCGCAGGCGGATCTTCAAGTGTTAGCCCAATCCATCGAAGACGGTGGCGTCAAGCTGTGGGGGCTACAAACTGAGATCGACCGCATTCAACGTGAGATCAATGCTTTGGGCGCTGTCAACTTGGCAGCCCTGGATGAGCTGACCGAGTCTCGCGAGCGCAAGACCTTCCTGGACGCGCAAAACGCGGATTTGCACGAGGCCATGAAGACGCTCGAAGATGCCATCCACAAGATCGATTTGGAAACCCGAGATCTCTTGCGTGCCACCTTCGACCAGGTGAACGTGCATTTCGGGCAAATGTTCCCCAGCTTGTTCGGGGGAGGCGCAGCCAAGTTGGTCATGACGGGTGAAGAGATCTTGGATGCCGGAGTGCAAGTGATGGCGCAGCCTCCGGGTAAGCGCAACTCCACCATTCACCTGCTGTCTGGCGGCGAAAAGGCCCTCACTGCGATCGCTTTGGTGTTCGCCATCTTCCAACTCAACCCGGCACCGTTTTGCTTGCTTGACGAGGTGGATGCACCATTGGACGATGCCAACACCGAGCGCTACTCCAAGTTGGTGACGCAGATGAGCCAGGGCACGCAATTCCTGTTCATCAGCCACAACAAGATTGCCATGGAGATGGCTGAGCAGCTCATTGGCGTGACCATGCAAGAGCAGGGCGTGTCCAGAGTGGTGGCGGTGGACATGGAAGCGGCCATCGGCATGGTGGAGGCGGCCTGAGATGGGTTTGGCCGTCTTGTTGGCGGTGCTGGCCTTGCTGGTCTGGATGGGACTGGCCCTTTATGAATGGTGGTCGGTTCGGCGAGCTCGTCCCAAGGTGCCCCCGCTGTCTCATTCGGAGGATCGTGTAGAGCCCGCGTTGGTACCTCTGCCGCCGTCGGATGGCGATCAAAACAATTTGTCGTCGCAAGAGCCTCTCGAAACTCCCTTGGAGACACCTCGCGTGCCAGTGCGGCGCGCGCCGCGGTTGGATGCCTTGATCGATGTCATCGTCCCCCTGTTTCTCGATGAAACGGTCTCGGGTGAACTGGCGCTGGCCCATCTGCCTCACACGCGGCGTGCAGGCAGCAAACCCATGATGATCGAGGGGCTGAATGCCCAGACGCGTGAGTGGGAGCAACCAGTGGCGGGGCAGGTGTACCAAGAGTTTCAGGCCGGAGTGCAATTGGCCAATCGTGGAGGAGCACTCAACGAAATCGAGTACTCAGAATTTGTGCACAAAACCCAGGGTTTTGCCGAAGGGTTGGGGTCCACGGGCGACTTCCCTGACATGTTGGAGGTGGTGGCACGCGCCCGTGAGCTGGACGAGTTCGCCAGCCCGCTGGATGCCCAAATTACGATGACGCTCAGAGCGCAGAGCTCCGCCTGGTCTGTCGCGTATTTGCAGCAATGCGCCGCCTCCTTGGGCTTTGTGCCTGGCGCGCTGCCAGGACGATTGGTGTTGCCTGCGACAGAGGAGGGTGATCCCCCCGTCCTCGTCATCAGCTTTGATTCTCAGGCAGCGCTCGCCGACGAAGGATTGGCTTCTCCCTTGCGCGACGTGGTGCTCAGCCTCGATGTGGCACAAACCTCTGAAGGGGTGGAGCCCTTTGGTGCGTGGTACCAATCTGGAACCGAATTGGCCAAGCTGCTTGACGCCTGCACGCTGGATGATAGGGGCCAACCCATCACCCTCAATGCCTACGATGCCATCGCGCGCCAATTGGCCGCCCTGTACCGGACGCTTGAATCCAGAGACCTGAGCGCGGGCTCGCCGGCTGCCAGACGTCTGTTCAGCTGATGGGGCCCGCGGATCTGCCTGCGAATTCTGCCCAAGCGGGGGCAGTTGCTGAGATGGCAGACCCCGCGAGTGCGGCTCGCGCTGAAGAGCTGCGGTCCCAACTCCACCTGCATGCCTACCAGTATTACGTACTGGATGCGCCTCTGATTCCCGATGCGGAATACGACAGACTCTTTCGCGAACTCCAAGCCTTGGAGGAGCGCTGTCCCGCCCTTCGCACCCCCGATTCCCCGACACAGCGCGTGCTGGGTCAGGTCTTGGAGGGTTTTGCGCCCGTGCGTCATGCGGTGCCAATGCTGAGCATTCGCACAGAGACGGATACCACCGCTTCTGGCGCCCAATCTTTTGACGTACGCGTGCGTAGAGAGTTGGGGTGGCCCTTGGAGGTGAGTGCGCAATACCCTGCCATCGACTACGTCGCGGAGTTGAAGTTCGATGGTTTGGCCATCAACCTGCGATACGAGCAAGGGCAATTGGTCCGAGCGGCGACCCGTGGCGACGGGGAGACCGGAGAGGATGTGACTCAAAATATCCGAACCATTTGGCAAGTGCCTCTGCGTTTGCGCAGTGTGAGTATTGAAGATCATTCGGGCCAGGCGAATTGGCCGCAGGTCTTGGAGGTGCGAGGCGAGGTCTTCATGCGCAGAGAGGATTTCCAAGCCCTCAACGCGCGGCAGCGTGAAGCCGGGCAGAAAACCTTTGTCAATCCTCGAAACGCCGCGGCAGGCGCAGTTCGTCAGCTCGACCCTGCGGTGGCTGCGCAGCGACCTTTGAGTTTTTTTGCCTATGGGCTGGGTGAGGTGGTGGGGTGGCCTCTGCCGGCCACGCACGATGAGATTCTCCAGGCGTTGACCCATTGGGGGCTGCCCGTATGCACGGATCGTGCGGTGGTGCAGGGCGCGTCGGGCCTGGTGGAGTTTCATCGCCGCATGGGTGATCGGCGCGATGCCCTGCCGTTTGATATCGACGGAGTGGTGTACAAAGTCAATCGGCTCGAGTTGCAGCAGCAGTTGGGCTACGTCACGCGTGAACCGCGCTGGGCGGTGGCGCACAAGTATCCAGCGCAAGAGCAGGCCACGCGCTTGAACGCCATCGAAGTGCAGGTGGGCAGAACGGGCAAGCTGACACCCGTGGCCAAGTTGGAGCCGGTGTTTGTGGGGGGCACCACCGTCAGCAACGCCACGCTGCACAATGTCTTTGAACTGCGCCGCAAAGGTGTGCGAGTCGGAGACACCGTCATTGTGCGTCGTGCCGGCGACGTGATTCCCGAGGTGGTCGGGCGCATGCCGGGCCCGCGTGATTGCCACACTGCGTACATCCCGAACTTTCGAATGCCAGGAGCCTGCCCAGTATGCGGCAGCTCGGTGGTGCGCGAGCGGGGCGGCATGGATTACCGTTGTTCAGGGGGCTTGTTCTGCCCGGCCCAACGCAAACAGGCCATCTTGCATTTCGCTGGGCGTCGCGCCATGGACATTGAAGGTCTGGGCGACAAACTGGTGGACCAACTCGTGGATTCAGGCCTGATTCGCACCCTTCCTGAACTCTACCGCTTGGGCCTGGGCAAGTTGGCCGGTTTGGACCGAATGGCGCACAAGAGCGCGTCCAATTTGGTGGCGGCCTTGGAGAAAAGCAAGCAAACCACCTTGGCGCGTTTTCTCTATGCCTTGGGCATCCGTCATGTGGGTGAGACTACAGCCAAAGACCTGGCCCGTCATTTTGGTCACATCGATCGTCTCATGGAGGCGCCCATCGAATCCCTGCTAGAGGTTCAGGATGTGGGGCCCACGGTGGCGCGCAGCGTGCGTACTTTTTTTGACCAGCCTCACAACCGGGAGGTGGTGGAACAGTTGCGCAGCGCTGGAGTTCAGTGGCCGCAGATGGACCCAAGCACTCAACCCGAGGATTCTGCGGCGTCGTGGCCACTGCAGGGGATGACCTTGGTGTTGACGGGCACATTGCCCAACTGGTCCCGTGAAGACGCCAAGGCCCGCATCGAGGCTGCGGGGGGCAAGGTCAGTGGCTCCGTGTCCAAGAAGACCCACTATGTGGTGGCCGGATCAGAGGCCGGTAGCAAGCTCGACAAGGCGCGCGAATTGGGCGTTCCTGTGCTGGATGAAGAGGGGCTCAAAGCCTTACTGAGTGGTCCTGTTGAGCCGCCGTCGGTCGGTTAACGCAACAAGGGTCGTAACGCTGGCCACAGGTTGTCCAGCATTTGAGGGTGCGCAGACGCATTGGGATGGATGCGATCGGCTTGAAACCATTTCTCGCTGTCAGGCACATCGGCAATGCCTTGCAAGAAAAAAGGCACCCACGCCACTTTTTCGCGCTTGGCGATGCGCGTAAACATCGCCTCAAAGTCCTCCGAATAGGTCTTGCCGTAATTGGGGGGTACGCGCATCCCCACTAGCAAGACACGTGCTCCAGAGCCTGCACAGCGCCTGACCATCTCCACCAAGTTGGACTCGGTCATCGTCAAAGGTAAGCCTCTGAGTGCATCGTTACCCCCCAGTTCGATGATGACCACGCGGGGGCGGTGTTGAGTCAACAGCGCGGCTAGGCGCGAACGTCCCCCTGAGGTGGTTTCGCCACTGATGCTGGCGTTGACCACCTGGACGCTCAGGCGCTCCCGCGCCAATCGCTGCTCCAGCAGCGCCACCCAACCTTGTCCCCGAGGTAGCCCATATTCCGCCGACAAGCTGTCCCCCAAGACCAGCAGGGACGGCGATGAGGGGGCGACAGATGTGGCCGAGGTTTGGCCCAAAGCCTCTAGGGTGAGCCCCATTCCCGCAAGACCGGTGAGGGTGAGCAATCGCACCGTCAGCCGTCGCCGCCAGAGGGCTGTACAGTGCGAAAAGTCTCTTGTTGTCGTCATGCCTGAATTCTCATCCACCTTGTCCATGACTTTGCCACCCATTGCCATTCGCCATCTGTCCAAGCAAGTGGCGGACTCCTCGGGCCTTTTGACCATCCTTCATGACATCGATTTTGAGGTGTCTGCCCGGCAGTCCGTGGCCATCGTGGGAGCCTCAGGCTCTGGCAAGAGCACCTTGTTGTCCATCATGGCAGGTTTGGATACGCCCACTCAGGGCACGGTGTGGATGGCTGGCGAGGACCTGTTCACTTTGGATGAAGATGCTCGGGCCGCTTGGCGGGGTCGGCATTTGGGATTTGTGTTCCAGAACTTTCAGTTGCTGGGGCATTTGAGCGCGCTGGAAAACGTGATGTTGCCGCTAGAGTTGCAAGGCCAACCCCGTGCGCGGGCTTTGGCCACCCAGATGCTGGAGCGCGTCGGGTTGGGACAGCGGTTGTCTCACTACCCCCGGGTGCTGTCTGGTGGAGAGCAGCAGCGGGTGGCTTTGGCTCGCGCCTTCGTGGTGCAGCCCGCAGTGCTGCTCGCAGACGAGCCCACCGGCAGCTTGGATCACGCCACCGGCGAGACGGTGATGGAGTTGATGTTTGAACTCAACCGCGCCAGTGGAACGACCTTGGTCCTGGTGACCCACGATCCCGCAGTGGCCTCCCGTTGCGACCGGCAACTTCGAATTGAAGCCGGTCGCTTGGTGGACTTGAAAGCTTACTGACTGAACTTGTAATCGGTCTTGGCAGCCTTGCGCAGGTCGTCCTGGTACTTCTGCAGCTTCATGCCCTCGATGCGCTGCTTCAACTGACCTTTGACCTCGTCAAACCCCGGGAACTGCGCCTCTCGGGTGTCATCCAAGCGAATGATGTGAAACCCAAACTGTGTCTTGACGGGCGCTTCGGTCATTTGGCCCTTTTTCAGTTCGGCCATCGCCTTACCAAACTCGGGAACATAGGCCTCGGGTTTGGCGAAGTCGAGATCGCCACCTCGCTCGCCCGAACCCGGATCCTTGGAATTCTTCTTGGCCAGATCCTCGAACTTTGCGCCTCCCTTGATCTGAGCGATCAAGGCTTTGGCTTCATCTTCTTTTTCCACCAAGATATGGCTGGCTCGATACTCGGTCCCCGAATTCTGCTTCTTGAGTTCCTCATACTCCGCCTTGGCCTGCGCATCGGTGGCTGGATTCTTCTTTCGGTAGTCCTCGAAGAGCTCACGGATCAGGATGCTTTGACGGGCCAACTCCATTTGGGCGGCAAATTCTGGTGAGGCTGCAATGCCTTTCTTGACAGCTTCCTGGGCGAAGATTTCGCGCAGCACCACTTGGTCCCGTGCTTGCTGATCTGCACCTGGAGGCAGTTGTTGTCCTGATTTTGCGGCCTGTTGCAGCAAGGTGTCCACACGTGACTTTGGCACGGCCTTGCCGTTGACGATGGCCACGTTCTGCGCCTGAGCCGCCATAGGCAAAAACAGTGCGACGCTCAGCGTCAAGATACGGGCACGAAGGGAGGAGATGTTCAGGTTCATGGAAAACGTACTTTCAGCAAAGGATCGGAGAAGGTTCGCTCAGGCAGATTCTCCTGGCGCATGCGCGTCGATCGCGAGCGCGTGGATGCGATCTTGCATCAGGGGAAACACCGCATGATATACGAGGCGGTGGCGCTGCACCCTATTCAAGCCAGCGAACTTGTCACTGCGCACAGAGACAGAAAAATGCGCGCCAGATGCAGCGCCTGCATGGCCGGCATGTAGATGACTATCGTCTCGAATGGAAAGCTCTTGCGGTTCCAAGGCCTCCTGCAGGAGTTGCTCCAGCATCGTTTGCACGGGCATTTCCCTGGCGACGTCGTTGAAATTCTTCGGCTCGTTGGACATGCCGCTCAGGCCTCTCGCGAGGGCGGGTTTGGGAGATCTTGCTTGGCGAGGTCGTTTTCTGCCGCAGCCGCATCCATCTCTAGATGTCTACCGAGATACAGGCCCTGTGCCATCACGAAGACCAACATCAAACCAATGCCACCAAAGAGTTTGAAATTGACCCACACACTGGTGGCGAAGCTGTAGGCGATCCAAAGGTTGAGCAACCCCATCAGCGCGAAAAATGCGACCCACGCGAAATTGAGCCGATGCCACACCTTGGCACTCACCTGAATCTGGTCGCCCAATAGGCTGCGCAGTAAGTTCTTGCCAAAGAGCAGAGGGCTGATCCAAAACGCCAAACCCATGGCCCAATAAAGCGCGCTGGGCTTCCATTTGATGAAGGTCTCGTTGTGGAAGTAAACCGTCAAGCCACCCAACACCACCACCAGGACCAGGCTGACCCAGAGCATCATGTCCACCTTTCGGCCCCGTGCTTTGATCCATGCCACCTGCGCCAGGCTGGCGGCCACCACCACCATCGTGGCCAGCAGCACCGGGGCCTCGGTCTCTCCGACGACGCCACCCAGCACCCATTTGCCAAAGTTTTGCGTGGCAAACGCGGCGGCCCATGCTTTGTGAGCCTCTGCGTACTTGAAGGTCACAAAGAAAAGGATGATGGGAAGAAAATCAAACAGCAATTTCATGCCGTCGAAAGGGCTAGACTGCGAGCCGTAAGAATGGTGAAAGGTGAGATTGTGCCGGCAAATCAGCCCCTCGGATCAAATTCCTCATCAAATTTGGCGAAAACAGCGCGTTTTGGGCGCTACTGGCCTTCCTGATCAAACCGCATCGACGCCGAGTTGATGCAGTAGCGCAAGCCCGTCGGTTCGGGACCGTCCTCAAACACATGGCCCAAGTGTGAGCCACACCGCCGACACCGCACCTCGGTGCGGACCATGCCATGAGTTCGATCAACCACCTCCTCGATGACGCCTTCTTGGGCGGGCGCCCAGTAGCTGGGCCATCCACAGCCCGCATCGAATTTGGTCTCGGATTCGAACAATTCAGCGCCGCACCCAATGCAGCGGTACTGCCCAGGCTCGAAGTGGTCCCAAAACTTGCCCGAAAACGGTCGCTCCGTGGCGGCATGGCGCGTGACCTGATACTGCATCGGGTCCAATTCGGTACGCCAGGTGGCATCGGGCTTGCGCACCTCGTAGCGCTCATCGTCGTGAGGGTGGGGAGGGGCATCCTTTTCGCGCAGATTCATGGTGAACTCCTTGACGGTTCTGGCACGGTCCTCAAGAGGAACATGAAATTTCTAGCTCTTGGGCCCAAGACGGAGGCACGGCCGCGTAGGCGGCGGCTTCGGGTTGATCATCAAACGGATGACTCAACACGTTCGACAGCCTGCGGACTTCCGAAAAATCACCGTCTCGGGCCGATTGAATGGCGATTTCAGCCAGGTGGTTGCGCAGCACGAATTTGGGATTGGTGCGGTTCATGCGAAGTGCCCGAACTTCATCCGTGTCGTGCTCTTCTTTCAATCTCGCACGGTAGCGATCGACCCAAACCTTGAGGGCCTCCCGGTCAACGAACAGGTCGCTGAGGGCCGACGGGAGCGATTCTTGGTCCCGCTGCACGCCTGACAACGCCCGAAAGGCCAAGGTGAAGTCAGCCCGCTGCTGGGCCAGGAGTTTGAGCCAGTCACGCGACAAATCTTCATCAATGGATGCTGGTCGATCCAGGCCCAGTTTCGCCTTCAACTGGAGGGCCCAGCATCGATGAAATTCAGTTTTGTAGACCTCAATGGCCGCCAACGCTCGCGCAGTGTCTTCAAAGATCGGGCTCACTGCACTGGCCAAGGCATGGAGGTTCCAGAAGGCAATTTGCGGTTGACGAGCATAGGCGTAACGCCCTTGATGGTCGGAATGATTGCAGATGTGCCCGGGGTCGAATGCATCCATGAATCCAAAGGGACCATAGTCCAAAGTCAGGCCCAAGATGGACATGTTGTCGGTATTCATCACGCCATGGCAAAAACCGACCGCTTGCCACTGCGACATCAGTCTCGCCGTCCTGCGAGCCACCTCTTCAAGCCACAGACCATATCCCTCATCCCCAGCGGTGTGTTCGTTGGTGAGATCTGAAAAGTAGTGGTGGATGACGGCGTCGACCAAGCGGCGCAGCACTGACAGATCGCCCAAGGTATGACAGCCGTGTTCGAAGTGACCAAATCGCAAGAAGCTTGGGGCGATTCGTGTCACCACAGCGGCGGTTTCGAGGGTTTCGCGTCTTACGGGGCTTGGGGATCCGATGACTGCCAAGGCACGGGTGGTGGGGATGCCCAAGGCGGCCATCGCTTCAGAGCACAAGAACTCGCGGATCGAGGAGCGCAGGACGGCCCGCCCATCACCCATGCGTGAAAACGGAGTGGGTCCACTGCCTTTCAGCTGCAACTCTTGCACACCGGTCGGGGTGTCGATTTCTCCGAGCAGCAGCGC
This sequence comes from uncultured Rubrivivax sp., assembly GCA_964498795.1. Taxonomy (GTDB): domain Bacteria; phylum Pseudomonadota; class Gammaproteobacteria; order Burkholderiales; family Burkholderiaceae_C; genus Rubrivivax. The sequence goes on from CAZCJB010000002.1 coordinate 48,172, forward strand.
GCGGCCGTCCCCCAAAGCGCCAGCCCATACGCCAAATTGGTGCCCGGAATATGCAGTGGCCAGGGAGGCGGGCTGTCCGCTCCCCAGACCGCTCCCCGAAAGAACGGCCAGCGCCTCCTCGGAGGCGAGCCAGGACGACACCCCCAAACTTTCGGCCAATGACTCGCTGCGTGCCACCCACACGGGATGCGGCAGCGGTGTCGAAGGGACTTCAGCAACCCAAGGAGACCCCAATTGCGACATGAACCCTGGATGCCGCCAAGGCAGGCACGTCGGGGTGGAGAGGGGAGGGAATTCCCGAGGATGATTCATAGAGACATTTTGACCGCTCAGACAAAGCCTTGCATGCTTTCCGGTGAAAATGGAAGGATCAGTTGTGTCTGTCGGAGATCCCCATGATCGGCCTGATGCAAGATCAACCCTTGCTGGTTTCCTCCTTGATTGAATTCGCCGGACGCCACCATGCGGACGCTCAAATCGTCTCCCGTCGTGTGGAAGGTGACTTGCATCGATACACCTATCGTGAGGCGCTGAGCCGGTCCAAACGCGCGGCGAACGCTTTAGATCGCCTCGGTCTCGGCCCCGGTGACCGCGTGGCCACTTTGGCCTGGAACGGATACCGTCACTTTGAGCTCTATTTCGGAGTGTCCGGCAGCGGTCGTGTTCTCCACACCATCAACCCCCGATTGACGCCCGAGCAAGTCGCCTGGATTGCCAACCATGCAGAGGACCGGGTCTTGTGTTTCGACATGACCTTTTTGCCGATCATCAAAGCGGTGTGGAATCAATGCAAAACGGTCAAACATTGGATTGCCTTGTGCGAGGCCTCGGCCTTGCCCAAAGACACGGGCATTGAGGGCTTAAGGTCTTACGAGGAGTGGATCGCCTCAGAAAGTGATCATTACATCTGGCCGCAATTCGACGAGCGCAGCGCTGCGGCGCTGTGTTACACCAGCGGCACCACCGGGAACCCCAAGGGGGCGCTGTACAGCCATCGCTCCACCCTCCTTCACGCCTACGGAGCGGCTTTGCCGGATGCATTGTGTCTGTCGGCTCGCGATTGCGTATTGCCGGTGGTGCCCATGTTCCACGTCAATGCCTGGGGCCTGCCCTATGCCTGCGCCATGACGGGCGCCAAGATCGTATTTCCAGGGGGCGCGCTCGATGGCAAATCGGTGTATGAGCTCATCGAAGGCGAGGGCGTCACCATGGCTGCGGGCGTACCCACCGTCTGGCTGGGCTTGCTCAACCACATGGCCCAAGAAAAGGTTCGTTTCACTTCCTTGAATCGGACAGTGATCGGCGGCTCGGCCTGTCCTCCTGCCATGATCAGCGCTTTCAAGGATCAGTACGGCGTCACCGTGTTGCATGCCTGGGGCATGACTGAAATGTCGCCGCTGGGCACCGTGTGCAATCTCAAGCTCAAGCAAATGGCTTGGCCGGCTGATGAGCAGATGGGCGTGCTGGTCAAGCAGGGGCGTGCCGTCTTCGGTGTAGAAATGAAGATTGTGGATACGCAGGGCCAAGAACTTCCATGGGATGGGCAAGCCAGTGGCGATCTCTTGGTGAAAGGTCCGTGGATCATCAAGGGGTACTTCAAAGGCGAGGGCGGGGATCCGTTGGTCGATGGATGGTTCCCGACGGGTGACGTCGCCACCATCGATCCCGATGGGTTCATGCAGATCACCGACCGCAGCAAAGACGTCATCAAGTCGGGCGGCGAATGGATCAGCTCCATTGATGTCGAGAACATTGCCATGGCCCATCCGGGCGTGGCCATGGCTGCCTGCATTGGTGTGGCCCACCCGAAATGGGATGAGCGCCCTTTGCTGGTGGTCACCAAAAAGCCGGGAGCCGAACTCACGCGAGACGAGCTGCTGGCTTTTTACGAAGGTAAGGTAGCCAAGTGGCAGGTCCCCGACGACGTGGTGTTCGTCGATGGCATTCCCCTAGGAGCCACCGGGAAGATGCAAAAGATGAAGTTGCGTGAGCAATTCAAAGCCTATCGGTGGCCCACGATCTGATCGGCAGGTCAGGCCTTCGTTTGTCAAGGACCCACAGGAGAATGGCATGAAATCGTTAGACCGAGCCCGATTCCGTTTAAGCGTGTGCGCAGCGATGTTGCTGACTTCAACATTGGTCGCGGCGCAAACAGGCGCGGCGAAGAAGCCACTGTCAGGCCAGACTGTCAAGATCGCCTGGATCGATCCCCTCTCGGGCCTGATGGCACCTGTGGGGGCCAATCAACTGAAGAGCTTTCAATTTTTCGCCGAGAAGTTCAGTGCGTCCAACCCGGCAGGTGTGAAATTTGAGGTCATCGGGATCGATAACAAGTTGAGCCCGACCGAAAGCCTGAATGCATTGAAGTCCGCCATGGACCAAGGAGTGCGCTACATCACGCAAGGCAATGGTTCGTCTGTCGCATTGGCCCTTGTGGATGCAGTCAACAAGCACAACGAGCGCAATCCGGGCAAGGAAGTGCTCTTCCTCAATCACTCCGCCGTGGACCCTGACCTGACGAATAGCAAGTGCAGCTACTGGCATTTCCGCTTTGATGCGGACACCTCGATGAAGATTGAGGCCATGACGACCTTCATGAGAGACCAAAAGGATGTCAAAAAGGTCTATTTGCTCAACCAGAACTACTCGCATGGTGCGCAAGTGGTCCGCTACTCCAAAGAGGCCCTGGCGCGTAAACGCCCTGATGTGCAGATCGTGGGGGAGGATCTGCACCCCTTGGCCCAAGTCCGTGACTTTTCGCCCTACATTGCCAAAATCAAAGCCTCGGGTGCCGACACGGTCATCACCGGTAACTGGGGCTCTGACTTGGCCCTCTTGGTCAAGGCCGCCATGGAGGGTGGTTACACCGGAAAGTTCTACACCTATTACACCGGGGTCACCGGTACCCCCACGGCCTTGGGGACACAAGGCGCGGGCAAGGTCTATCAAATCGCCTACAACCACTACAACATGGGCAAGCCGATGGAGACCTGGATGAAGGAGTTCAATCAGAAGTTCAATGATGACTTCTACACCGGGTCGGCATTGCGCATTTTCGAACTGTTGGGTCAGGCCATGGCGGTGTCCAAGTCGATCGACCCGGTGAAGGTGGCCGCAGCCATGGAAGGCATGAAGTTCAAGAGCTTCAATGGGGAGCTCGAAATGCGAAAGACCGATCACCAGCTTCAGCAGCCCCTGTACATGAGTGTGTGGCAAAAGGCCAGTGCGAAGTACCCCTACAGCCCAGAGAAAACAGGTATGACCCTGGTACCCGTCCAAGAGTTCCCGCCTTACATCGCCAGCACCCCCACCAGTTGCCAAATGAAGCGGCCCTGAGGGCGCGGGTTTTTGAGAGAAGGGCGTGATGTCGCTCGAATTGGCGACGCTGTCGCTGCTCAATGGACTGAGCTACGGCTTGCTGCTCTTCATGCTGAGTTCGGGGCTGACCCTGATCTTCAGCATGATGGGCGTGCTCAATTTCGCCCACGCCAGTTTTTACATGCTGGGCGCTTATTTCGGCTATACGCTCAGCGGTGTCTTAGGTTTCTGGCCTGCTCTGGTTTTGGCGCCTGTGTTGACCGGGGCTGCCGGTGCGGTATTTGAAAGTCAGGTGCTGCGCAAGGTTCACAAAATGGGCCACGTGTCTGAATTGCTGGTAACTTTTGGTTTCTCCTACATCGTGCTGGAACTGGTGCAACTGATTTGGGGCCGGGTCGCGGTGGAATTCAATCCCCCGGCTTTTTTGCAAGGCCCTATG
>CAZCJB010000002.1:51938-60589 GCA_964498795.1 uncultured Rubrivivax sp.
GGCGGTGCAGCTCACTTGGGGTCGCTCCGCGGTGGAGTTCTTACCCCCAGAAACATTGCGGGGCCCAGCCTTCACCTTGGTCAATTCGGCCACGGACGGCTTGTACTGGGTGTGGGGCGCCGTAGATCCGCTCGCCTGTGTGGAGGGCGTGGCCTGCTCACCCTTCCCGGCTACGCGGGGGGTCATGATGATGGTTGCGCTTTTCATGTTGTTGGGCCAGTGGTGGTTGCTGACACAAACGCGCATTGGGCTCATCATTCAAAGTGCCTTGACGCACCCCGACATGGTGGAGGCCCTCGGGCACAACGTGCCAAGAATTCTGATGGGGGTATTTGGCGCAGGTGCGGCATTGGCCGCACTGGCCGGCGTGGTGGGGGGGGCGACCTTCGTCACCGAACCTGCGATGGCAGCGACCGTGGGGTCGGTGATTTTCGTGGTGGTGGTCGTTGGCGGCCTAGGTTCTCTCCGGGGTGCCTTGGTGGCCTCCCTCTTGATTGGGTGGGTGCAAACGTTTGCGGTGTCCCTCGATTACTCTATCTTGTCTTTGCTGGACGCGGCGGGTTGGAAAGTCTCCGAGATCGCTGCAGGACACACCTTGCTCAAAATGAGCCTGTCTCAGTTGGCGCCCATCCTGCCTTTTTTGCTTTTGGTAATGGTGTTGATATTCCGCCCTCGCGGCCTCCTGGGGACGCGTGAAGGATGAGACCCACCTTCAAATTCAGCGCAGTCACTTGGTTCGGCGTCTGGACGGTATATGCGGTTCTCTTGTGGGTGCTGCCTTTTGCCTTTCCCAGTGAATTCAGCCTGAGCGTGATGTCCCAAATGGGCATCGCCATTGTCGCTTGCCTGTCCTACAACGTGCTCCTGGGGCAGGGGGGCATGCTGAGCTTTGGCCATTCGGTCTATACGGGCTTGTCGGCGTTCGTGGCGGTGCATGTGCTCAATCGCATCGGCGAAGCCCACTGGCCCATTCCGGTCAGCCTGCTGCCCGCGATTGGAGGGGTGGCCGGATGGATCTTGGCCACTGTCTTGGGGGCCGTCACGACGCGCAAGTCAGGGACCCCCTTCGCCATGATCACTTTAGGGCTGGTGGAACTGGTGTTTGCCATGGCGCTGATGGTGCCTGAATTCTTTGGCGGCGAAGGAGGTGTGACGGCCAACCGCACCGTCGGTCCCGCCTTCATGGGGCTGACCTTCGGTCCTCAGATCCAGGTCTATTACCTGCTGGCGGCCTACACATTTGTATGTACGGTGCTGCTGTACGCCTTCACCTCCACGCCCTTGGGGCGATTGCTCAATGCCGTTCGTGACAATCCGGAGCGCATCGAGTTCTTGGGTTTCAGCGCGCAGCGCGTGCGATACCTCGGGTTCATGGTGTCAGGTTTTTTCGCAGGCGTTGCAGGCGGCATGTATGCCTTGAATTTCGAAATTGCAACCGCTGAAGTGGTGGGGGCTGCCCGATCGGGCGCTTACCTGCTGTTCACCTTTCTTGGAGGGGCGACGGTGTTTGGCGGTCCCATTTTGGGAGGCGTGATGATGGTTTTGGCGACTGCGCTCCTGTCAGAATGGACCAAGGCGTGGTTGCTGTACCTGGGATTCATTTTTCTTGTCATGGTCATCCATGCGCCAGGAGGGCTGGCGGGGTGGCTGTTGGCCAATCTGCAGATGGCCCGTCGGGGCAAGATAGGCGGGCTCTTGGGTGGGTATTTGGCGTTGGCCAGCACCGCGAGTACGGTGGTTCTAGGTTTGGGGGCCGTGGTGGAAATGACTTACCACCTCCAGCTCGATGAGGCCTTGGGTCCCGAGTTGCGCTTCATGGGCTTGACCCTGAATGCCCGGTGGGTCGACCATTGGGTCGGAGCCACGCTCGTGGCCGCGGTGGGTGCTTCGCTCTTTGTTGTGGCGCGTCGGCAGTTTGCGGCGGATTGGCAGCAGGCGCTCTCGCCAGGGCCGACCGATCAGAAGCAAAGGCTCTCTCCATGAACACCCCAGCCCTTGACCTTCGGGGTGTTCGCAAGACCTTTGGCAACACACCCATCATTCGTGGCGTAGATCTTGTGGTGCACGAAGGTGAACGTGTGGCTCTCATCGGGCCCAACGGCGCAGGTAAAAGCACCTTGTTCAATCTCATCAGCGGCAAGCATGTACCGACTGAAGGTTCCATCCGTCTACGAGGTCTAGACATCACCGGTCTGGCGCCGTATGAGATCTATCGCCATGGGTTGGCACGCAGCTTCCAGGTCAGCAATTTATTCGGTCGACTTTCAGTGTTTGAAAACCTACGCTGCGCCGTCTTATGGAGTTTGGGCTATCGCTACACGCTGTGGCGCCGCTTGTCCAAGCTGAGCGATGTGAACGACCGCGCGCAACACGTCTTGAGGCAGATCCGATTGGAAGATCGCCGCGACGTGGAGGCGATGAATTTGACCTACGCGGAGCAAAGAGCGCTTGAAATCGGGATGACGATCGCCGGTGGCGCACAAGTCATTTTGTTGGATGAGCCTACAGCGGGCATGAGTCGCAGTGAGACGGGACAATTTGTCGAGCTCATTCGGGAGATCACGCAAGGCAAGACCTTGCTGGCCGTGGAACACGACATGGGGGTGGTATTTGGGTTGGCTGACAAGATTGCTGTGTTGGTGTACGGCGAAATCTTGGCCTTTGATGTCCCACGGCTGGTGAGGTCCAACCCCAAGGTCCAGGAAGCTTATCTGGGCGCCCTCGTCGATGACCTGGGTCGAGCGGAGGGCTAAGGCGTGCTCCACGTGGCCGATCTCCACGCCTACTACGGCAAGAGCCACATCTTGCACGGTGTCCAATTGCAAGTGCCAGCGGGAGAGATTGTGGCCCTGTTAGGCCGCAATGGGTCGGGCCGATCTACCTTGGTCAAGAGCGTCATGGGATTGGTGGCAGCCACGGGTTCGGTCCGTTGGCGGGGGCGCGAACTGTTAGGACTGAAGGCTTTCGAAATCGCGCAAGCGGGCCTGGGCTATGTGCCGGAGAATCGGGACATCTTTCCTACTTTGACGGTGCACCAAAACCTCGTCATGGGCCAGAAGCGGGGCCGTATCGATCAGGGCTCAAGTCCTGGACCGATGTGGACTTTTGACGACATGTATCGGCTCTTTCCAGCGCTGAAAGTGCGTCAGCATGTCGAGGCGGGCGTGTTGTCGGGTGGGGAGCAGCAGATGCTCACACTGTGTCGAACCCTGATGGGCCATCCGGAGCTCATCCTGGTCGATGAGCCGACCGAAGGTCTGGCCCCCCGAATCGTGGAACAGGTGGCGCAATTTCTCCTGACTTTGCGTGCGCAGGGCATTTCAGTATTGTTGGTGGAGCAGAAGTTGACCATCGCCCTGCAGGTGGCCGATCGATGTGCGGTCATGGGGCACGGACAAATCGTCTTCGAGGGCACACCTGCCCAACTGCAGTCGCGGCCGGACATCCGTCGTGAGTGGTTGGAAGTCTGAGTGACTGAGTTTCAATCGGGGCCGCCTAGAATGCGCAAACCCTGATCTTTGTTCCAGGAGATGAGACATGAGTGCGAATTACGAGGTGCGCGGCTCCGTGGCCGTCATCACGCTCAACAACCCCCCTGTGAACGGGTTGGGGCTGGAGACGCGAGTCCAAGTGGCCGCCGGTGTGACCCGTGCACTCGACGATCCGCAAATCAAGGCCATCGTGCTCACGGGGGCCGGCAAGGCCTTTTCGGGTGGAGCCGACATCCGTGAGTTCAACTCACCCAAGGCGATCGCGGAACCCAACTTGCTGTCGTTGATTCGGCAACTCGATGATGCGACCAAGCCTGTCATCGCTGCCATCCACAGCGTGGCGATGGGGGGTGGACTGGAGCTGTCGCTGGGATGTCACTACCGGGTGGCGGCTCCCGGTGCACAAATTGCCCTTCCCGAAGTCAAGCTGGGCTTGATTCCTGGGGCGGGTGGAACCCAGCGCTTGCCTCGTGTCCTGGGTGTCGAGACGGCCTTGAACATGATCGTGAAAGGTGACCCTGTCCCCAGTGAAAAGTTGGCGGCGCTGGAGGGGCAACAGCTTTTTGACCGGATCATTGAAGGCGACTTGCTCGAGGGCGCCTGCCAATTCGCAGCGGAGGTGGCAGATATTCGGCCTTTGAAGCGGGTTCGCGACTTGCCTTGCAAGCACCCGAATCCACAAGCCTTCATCCAATTTGCCCGTAACATGGTCAAGGGGATGTCCAAGCAATTGGTCGCGCCTGGAAAGTGCGTGGATGCGGTCGACGCGGCGCTGCAAAAAAAGTTCGATGACGGCATGGTGTTCGAGAGAGAAATCTTCCTCTCCCTCATGATGACCCCTCAGTGCAAGGCCTTGCGACACGGCTTCTTCGGCGAACGTGCGGCGAGCAAGATTCCCGATGTCCCAGACGACACTCCCGTGCGCACGATCAACTCGGTGGCCATCATCGGCGCCGGTACGATGGGTGGCGGGATTGCCATGAATTTCCTCAACGCAGGTGTGCCGGTGAAGCTGCTTGAAGTTCAGCAAGAGGCTTTGGATCGGGGTCTGGCCATCATCCGCAAGAACTATGAGGCTCAGATCAAGAAAGGCAAGCTCAAGCAAGAAAAATACACTGAGCGCATGGCCTTGCTGTCCACCACGCTATCGTATTCGGACATTGCCTCGGCCGATCTCGTGATTGAGGCAGTTTTCGAGGACATGGGCGTCAAGGAAAAGGTGTTCTCCCAGCTCGATGCCGTGATGAAGGCAGGCGCCATTTTGGCCACTAACACCTCAACGCTCGATGTCAACCGCATCGCATCGTTCACCCAGCGACCGCAGGATGTGGTCGGCATGCACTTCTTCAGTCCCGCCAATGTGATGAAACTCCTGGAGGTGGTCCGGGGTGAGCGCACCGGCAAGGACGTTTTGGCCACCGTCATGAAGTTGTCCAAAAAGATTCGCAAGACAGCGGTGGTGTCGGGTGTGTGCGATGGTTTCATCGGCAACCGAATGATTGAGCAATACGGCAGGCAGGCGGGCTTTCTGTTGGAAGAAGGGTGCACGCCAGCTCAAGTGGACAAGGCCATCGAAAAATTCGGCTTCGCGATGGGTCCATTTCGGATGGGTGACCTTGCGGGCAACGACATCGGATGGGCGATCCGCAAGCGGCGATACGTGGAAAAACCCCGCATGCGTTACAGCAAAACGGCTGACCTCTTATGTGAAATGGGACGGTTCGGGCAGAAGACCGGTGCCGGGTGGTATGACTACATCCCTGGCAAACGAGATGCCATTCCTTCCAAGCTCGTGGAAGACATGGTCTCCAAGCATCGAGCCGACCTGGGTATTCAAGCCCGAAAAATCAGTGACGAAGAAATCGTTCACCGGCTCGTGTACTCCCTGGTGAACGAAGGGGCCAAGATCCTGGAGGAGGGCATTGCCTCCAAGGCCAGCGATATCGACATCGTGTACCTGACGGGTTATGGATTTCCCTTCTGGCGAGGTGGCCCGATGTGCTACGCCGACAGCCAGGGCCTGTTCAATGTGGTCCGAGCCATGAAGCGCTTCGCCACCAACCCGCTCGACGATGCGGCGTTTTGGGAGCCTGCGCCACTGCTACAGCGGTTGGTGGCCGAGTCGAAAACTCTGACCTGAACTCAAGGAAACGATCATGACCCAAGCTGTCATTGTCTCCACGGCCCGCACTCCGCTCACCAAGAGTTGGAAGGGCTCCCTCAACATGACCCATGGCGCTACCATGGCGGGTGCCGCCGTTCAGGCAGCGGTGGAGCGTGCGCGCGTCGATCCCACGGATATTGAAGATGTCTTGATGGGTTGCGCCAACCCTGAAGGAGCCACTGGCTGGAACATCGCACGTCAAGCGGCCTTGCGGGCTGGTTTGCCCATTTCGGTGGCCGGCATCACCGTCAACCGCTTTTGCTCCAGCGGCCTGCAAACCATTGCGATGGCCTCGCAGCGCATCATGTCTGGTGAGGGCGACGTCTACGTGGCTGGAGGCGTGGAGAGCATCTCTTGCGTTCAACAGGAGATGAACATGCACATGTTTGAAGACATGTGGCTCAAGGCCCATAAGGCTGAAATCTATTGGCCCATGTTGCAAACGGCTGAAATGGTCGCCAAGCGCTACCAGGTGTCCAAGGAACGGCAAGATCGTTATGGGGTTGAAAGTCAGGTGCGCGCATGCGCGGCTCAGGCGGCTGGGAAGTTCAAGGATGAGATCGTGCCCGTGACCGTCACCGCAGGTGTGATCGACCCCGTGATGGGGCTGCGGAGCAAAGAAGTCACGGTGAGCGTGGACGAGGGGCTGCGTGAGGGAACCACCTACGAAAGCATCAAAGACATTCGTACGGCGGTACCCGGCGGCGTGGTCACGGCCGGCAATGCGAGCCAATTCAGCGACGGAGCGGGCGCTTGCGTGGTGGTCAGTGAGCGCTATGCCCAAGCCAAAGGCCTTGCACCGCTCGGGCGATTCTTGGGCTTCGCCGTTTCGGGCTGCGAGCCCGATGAGATGGGCATCGGCCCGGTATTCGCGGTCCCGAAGTTGCTCAAGCGCCTGGGATTGAAGGTGGAGGACATCGACCTGTGGGAGCTCAACGAGGCCTTCGCGGTGCAGGTCCTTTATTGCGCGGACCGATTGGGCATTCCCATGGACCGTTTGAATGTCAATGGCGGCGCCATCGCACTTGGCCACCCTTACGGTATGAGCGGCCAACGGCTGACCGGGCATGCTCTGATCGAAGGCAAGCGGCGCGGTGCCAAACGTGTGTGTGTCACCATGTGCGTGGGCGGGGGCATGGGAGCGGCCGGCGTCTTTGAGGTGCTGTGATGGCGTACAAGACATCCCCCATGGGTTTGGAGGATGTCCGGCGCTTTTTCGATCGCGCCCCTTTCATGGAAGATTTGGGGATCGAGCCCATCACGGTGGGTGAAGGGCTCCTCACCGCCTCATTGAATTTGGAGCCGCGATTTTTCCAGCACACGGGGCAGGCTCACGCGGGGGTGCTGATCACCCTGGCCGACCATTCCATGGGAACGGCAGCCCAAACCTTGGCGGCCGATGGCTTTTGGGCCATCACGGCAGAAATCAAGTCGAGCCTGCTCAGACCCGCTCGGGGGCCCCAATTGATCTGCGAGGCAAGAGTCTTGAAGACCGGCAAGCAGTTGGCTTTCACCGAGGCCGAGGTGTATTCGCAAGATGCTCGTGGTCGCATCCTGGTCCTCAAGGCGTCGGCGACCATGGCCTGGGTCGCCGCTCAAGTGTGAAATAGAGAATCCTGCATGCGTCAAACGCTCGACCACCTTCTCTACCAATGGCTGCAAGTGCAGCACCTGACGCAACGGCCCAGGTTTGAGGAACATTCGCGAGAGACCTTCGACGCGGTGATGGATACCTGCGAGAGGATTGCTCGTGAGAAGTTTGCGCCTTTCAACCGCCTGGTTGACACCGAGGAGCCGCGCTTTGATGGCGAGCGTGTCCACTTGCCGCAGGCCACGCACGAGGCCTGGCACGCCTATGCCCAATCCGGCATGCTATCGGCCACGCAAGATCTTGCCCACGCGGGTATGCAGCTGCCTCATGTGGTGGAAGCTGCGGCCAATGCCTACTTCGCCAAAGCCTCGGTCAGCATCAGTGCCGCCCTATTGACAGTGGGCAATGCGAATTTGCTGAAGGCCCATGGCACGCCGTTGCAACAACAAGTCTTCGCAGCCCAGGAGTTTTCAGGCCGCTGGTCGGGCACCATGTGCTTGTCTGAGCCCCAGGCCGGGTCCAGCCTGTCTGATATCAGCACCCGCGCAGAACCGGATGGCGATGATTTCCAGTCCGACCCCTTAGGACCTCGCTACCGATTGCGGGGGCACAAGATGTGGATTTCGGCGGGAGATCATGAGATCACCGAAAACATCGTGCACCTCGTGTTGGCCAAGATTCCGGATCAGCGTGGACAGCTCATCCCGGGAACGCGGGGCATTTCCTTGTTCATCGTGCCCAAGCACCTCGTGGACGTCCGGGGTCAGCTCACTGGCGAGCGCAATGATGTGACCTTGGCAGGCTTGAATCACAAGTGCGGCTGGCGTGGCACCACCAACACCTTGCTCAATTTCGGAGAGGGCCGACATCGGCCCCGCGGTCAAGGCGGTGCCATCGCGTACTTGGTAGGCGAACCGGGTCAAGGCCTGCGCTGTATGTTCCACATGATGAATGAGGCCCGAATTGCGGTGGGGCTCTCGGCTGCCATGTTGGGTATGGCTGGTTTTGAAGCCTCTTTGGCCTATGCCCGCCAGCGCACTCAAGGTCGTCCTTTGACGCCTTCCGGTAAGGTGTCCACGCAGGCTCAAGTGCCTATCATCGAGCATGCCGATGTCAAACGGATGTTGCTGGCGCAGAAAGCCTACGCCGAGGGTGCGCTGGCGCTGCTGCTGTATTGCGCCCGTCTGGTTGATGAGCAGTACACGGGCGACCCGGCCTCGGCCAGCGAATCGTCATTGCTGCTGGAAGTTCTCACGCCCATCGCAAAGAGCTGGCCCAGTGAGTGGTGTTTGGAGGCGAACTCTTTGGCCATTCAGGTGCATGGAGGCTATGGCTATACCCGTGATTTCCCAGTGGAGCAGTACTGGCGTGACAACCGCCTCAACATGATCCACGAAGGCACGCA
>CAZCJB010000003.1:0-1805 GCA_964498795.1 uncultured Rubrivivax sp.
TGGGACTCGCACGACGTGTGCTACGACAACACCACGGTCACCGGATGGCAACATGGCTTTCCTGACGCGCTTGCACGCATCGACCTGAGCACCGCGCGCCACGTGCCTTGGGACCACCATGTGCCTTTCTTCTTGGGCGAGTTCGTGAATGCCGATGGCAGCCCCTACCCGCTTTGTCCGCGGCAAACGCTCAAGCGCGTGCTCCAACGTGCCGAGAAGTTGGGCGTGTTGCCGATGGCAGGTATGGAGTTTGAGTGGTTCAATTTTTTGGAAACGCCTCAGAGTTGGGCCGACAAGCGGGGCGTCAATCCCACCTCGCTCACACCGGGCATGTTCGGGTACTCGCTGCTGCGCATGGGCGACAACTCTGGGTTCTTCAACGCCTTGATGGACGATATGGCCGCCTTTGGCGTGCCCATTGAAGGTCTGCATACGGAGACGGGGCCGGGCGTGTACGAAGCCGCCATTGCCTTCAGCGACGCGCTGGCGGCAGCCGACCGTGCCATCCTCTTCAAGACCGGCGCCAAAGAAATCGGCAAGCGCTTTGGCATCATGCCCAGCTTCATGGCCAAGTGGAACCAGGCCCTGCCCGGCTGCTCGGGTCACATCCACCAAAGCTTGTCCGACGGCAGCCAGAACCTGTTCTTCGATGCCAAACATAAGCACCGCATGAGCAAGCTCTTTGAGAGCTACCTGGCAGGCCAAGTGGCCTGCTTGATGGAGTTTGCGCCGATGTTCTGGCCCACCATCAACAGCTACAAACGATTGGTGGACGGCTTTTGGGCGCCTGTGAAACCCACCTGGGGCTTGGACAACCGCACGGCGAGCTTTCGTGTCATTGCGGGCAGCCCCAAAAGCACCCGTCTGGAAACACGCTGCCCGGGCGCCGACGTCAACCCCTACTTGGCCATGGCCGCTGTCATTGCAGCGGGGCTGCACGGGGTGGAAAAAGGCCTCAAACTTACCGCACCACCCATCACGGGCACCAACCAGGGCGCCGAAAATATTCCCCGCGCGCCACGTTCTCTCATCGAGACCACGCGCATCTTCCAGCGCAGCACCATCGCCCGCGATTGGCTCGGCGACACCTTTGTGGACCACTTTGCTGCCACGCGGGAGTGGGAGCACCGTCAGTGGCAAGACGCCGTGACCGATTGGGAGATGAAGCGGTATTTCGAGATTATTTGACGGCCTCGGCGTATCTGAAGGACTTGTCACAAGGACTGCACCGGTAGTTCGACCGGATCCGAACCCACATCCAAAGGCCCAAGGCCAGGACCACCGCTGACAGGGCACCCGCCCAAGGGTTGGACAGCCCCACCGCGACCCCGACGGCAAACACCAACCAAAACGGCACGTCCATAAAGCCTATCAGCAGCTTGTGTCCTGTGTGCAATTTCAAGGGTTGGCGCACCAACGCACCGGCGCATTTCGGGCAGTGCAGGCGGGGGTAGAGGGTCATGAGATCACCACCACCTGCGTCTTCACCGAATTGGCCAAGTAGCAAGCCTCGTGAGCCTGGTGGTGCAAGGCCTGCAACGCCTCAGGGCTCGGCGCTGAGTCAGCAAAAGTCACGTGCGGGTGCAGTTCTACGCGAGCCACCCACTCGCGCCCGTCGTCACGCGCGGCCATGAAGCCTTGTGCCTCGTCGCGGTAGGACTCCACCACCAGGCCGGCTTGCGCGGCAAAGTCCAGAAACCACAACATGTGGCAACTGGCCAAGGCAGCGACAAAGGCTTCTTCGGGATCCACCGCAGCGGGGTCCGACCATGGGACTCGCACCACGTGAGGTGAGCTGGACGCAG
>CAZCJB010000003.1:1905-55021 GCA_964498795.1 uncultured Rubrivivax sp.
CTTGTCTGTGTCAGACGCTGAATTCATGCCCCACTTTACTGCTTCTCAATCCGCGCCTCGCGCCCAATGCGTTGGTATTTGGCAATCTCGCGCTCGAGCAACTCGCGATATTCCTTGGGGCCCATGGTCACGGGGTCCAATGCCACCTTGATGTATTGCTGACGCACATCGTCAGAGGCCACGGCTTTGGCGATTTCTTCATGCAGCCGTTGCAGCACCGCCGGCGGCGTCCCCGCCGGTGCGAGGATGCTGATCCAGCCATTGAAGTCGAAGTCTTTGTAGCCCAACTCTTGCATGGTCGGCACATCGGGCAGCGCGGGCGAGCGCTTGCCGCTCAACACGGCCAAAGCCTTGGTGCGACCCGCTTGAATCAAACGCGTGGCCGAGCCCAGCGAATCGGGGGCCACACTCAAGCGACCGCCGATGAGGTCGTTGGCGGCCTCGGGGGGACCTTTGTAGGCGATCGGGTTGAGGTCGATGCCGGCCTGCAGGTTCAGCGCCTCCATGGCCACACGGTATAAGCCGGCCGAGTTGGCATAGTTCATGGTGCCAGGCGCCTTTTTGGCAGCAGCCACCAGCTCAGCCACCGACTGATAGGGCGCGTCTTTGGACGCCAGCAACACCAGCGTGGTGCCCGCAATGATCGACACCGGTGCAAAGTCTTTCAGGATGTCAAAGGGCACGCTCTTTTGAATCACGGTGGGCACCACGGTGGCCGAGACGCTGCCCACGACCAAGGTGTGGCCATCGGGAGCCGCACGGGCCACCGCCTGCATGCTCAGTTGGCCATTGGCACCCGGGCGGTTTTCAACCAGCACGGGCTGACCCAAGGGGCCGGCAATTTTTTGGGCCACCAAGCGCGCACTGATGTCCGAGGTTGAGCCTGCGGTGAAGGGCACGATGAGGGTAATGGGGCGGTTCGGAAAGACACTCTGGGCTTGCGCCCATGAGGGCCATGAGGCCCCAGACAGGCCTAAGGTCAAGGAAAGAACCAAAGCGCGGCGGGTGAATCCAAACTGCATGAAGGTCTCCTGGGGGAAGCGTCGTTCCTTCGTATTGTCCAATGGTTGGACCTATGGTGGGCTCGGGGTTTCCCGGTGGTGCGCAGGAGGGGGAGATGGCCGCGCTGCGCTCGCCATGACGGTGGCGCGTGGAGTCGACGACGGGGCGCGTGGAGTCGATGACGGGGCGCGATGGCCCATGATGGGCTGCGGGTGCTCAAGGAATCTGAGTGAATTACAATCTCATCCGCACCGCGCTGGTCCAGTCCTCGCACGTGCAGTCAATTCTGACACCTTGAAATCCTCTGCTGTGACTGGTGCTCGCCCCTCGGGTTGAGCTGCGAGCAGAGTCTGGCGCCACATCTGGGCGCTGAAATGAGACCCCATGAAATTTGCTGACCTCGGCCTGGCCGAGCCTCTCCTGCGCGCGGTTCACGAGCAGGGCTATGACACCCCCACCCCCATTCAAGCGCAGGCCATCCCGGCCGTGCTGAAGGGTGGCGACTTGATGGCCGGCGCGCAGACCGGTACTGGCAAGACCGCTGGCTTCACCTTGCCCATGCTGCATCGCCTGTCGAGCGTACCTCCCAAGCGCGATGCCAAAGGGCGCATTGCGATCCGGGCGCTCATCCTCACGCCCACGCGCGAACTCGCTGCCCAGGTCGAAGAAAGTGTTCGTACCTACGGAAAACATCTTCGCCTGACCAGCATGGTGATGTTTGGCGGCGTGGGCATGCAGCCGCAGATCGACCGCCTTCGCAAGGGCATCGACATCTTGGTGGCCACCCCGGGCCGCTTGCTCGATCACCATGGTCAAGGCACCCTGGACCTGAGCCACGTAGAAATCTTCGTGCTGGACGAAGCCGACCGCATGCTGGACATGGGCTTCATCCACGACATCAAGAAGGTGTTGGCCATCGTGCCCGCCAAGAAGCAAAGCCTGCTGTTCTCAGCCACCTTCAGTGATGAGATCAAGGCCCTGGCGGACCGCCTCTTGAATCAACCCGCGCTGATCGAAGTGGCACGTCGCAATGCCGCGGCCGACACGATTGCGCAAAAGGTGCACCCCGTGGGGCGGGATCGCAAGAAAGAGCTGCTGGCACACCTGATTCGCAGCGGCAATTGGCACCAGGTGCTCGTGTTCACCCGCATGAAGCATGGCGCCAATCGCTTGACCGAGTACCTCAACGACCATGGCATCTCGGCCATGGCCATCCATGGCAACAAGAGCCAGACCGCGCGCACCAAGGCCTTGGCCGACTTCAAGAAAGGCGATTTGCAGGTGCTGGTGGCCACCGACATCGCCGCTCGCGGCATTGACATCGACCAGCTGCCTCACGTGGTGAATTTTGAGCTGCCCAACGTGCCGGAGGACTATGTGCATCGCATCGGTCGCACCGGGCGCGCCGGAGCCACTGGGGAAGCCGTCTCACTGGTGTGCGTGGACGAAGAGGGCTTCTTGAAGGACATTGAGCGCCTCATCAAACGCAGCATCCCACGTGCGGTGGTCGCAGGCTTTGAGCCTCCGGCAGGTGAAAAGGCCGAGCCGATTGTCCTGGGTCGTCGCATGACCTTAGGGGGGGCGCCAGCGTCACGTCAGCGTAGGATGCACACTTCTGGCCATGGTCGACCTTCCAACCCCTCTTCACCCTCGCGACGCCCTGTTCGATCCCGGTGAGCCGGCGGCCACTCCCTTGCCCGTGTGTGACCACTACGCGGGCGTGGAAGTGCGCATGCGCAAGAGCCTGGAGCTGCAGGCGCAATTAGGTCCAGTGTTCGACGTGACCCTGGACGCTGAAGACGGCGCTCCGGTTGGCGGAGAGATGGAACACATCGAGTTGATGGCCGAGCTGCTCAACGGCCCTGGCAATCGGTTTGGTCGCGTGGGCGCTCGGGTCAAGCCCGTGGACCACCCCAAGTTCGCCGACATGGTGGACCGCTTGGTCGCGCTGGCTGGTGCCCGACTGCCCTACTTGATGATCCCCAAAGTGAGGAGCGTGGCCGATGTGGATCGGGCAGCCGCGGCGGTAGACCACGCCTGTCAACGTCATGGTGTGAGCCGCTTTATCCCACTGCACACCTTGGCAGAAACGCACGGTGCTGTGCGCGACATCGACGCAATCGCGGCGCATGCGCGAGTCGAATCGGTGTCATTTGGGTTGATGGACTTCGTGTCGGCGCACCGCGGCGCGATCCCGCAATCGGCCATGGGGGTGCAAGGGCAGTTTGAGCACCCGTTGGTGCTGCGCGCCAAGCTGGAAATTGCCGCCGCGTGCCACGCACATGGCAAGACGCCCTCGCATTGCGTGGTGACCGAATTCAAAGACACCAAGTCGCTGGCTGCTGCCGCCGACAAAGCCATGCGCACCCTGGGCTACACCCGCATGTGGAGCATCCACCCCTCTCAAATCATCACCATCGTGGAAGCTTTCGCGCCCACTGTGGCCGAGGTGGACCAGGCCGTGGAGATTTTGCTGGACGCCCAAGACGCCCAGTGGGCCCCCATCCGGCACCAAGACACCCTGCACGACCGCGCCAGCTACCGCTACTTTTGGCATGTGCTGGAGCGGGCCCACCGCACAGGTCAACCTCTGCCTGCCGAGGTGGTCGCCCGGTTTTTCAGCCCCTGATTCACCTTTGGGCCGATGGGCCTTTCTTCCAAGTCTTATATAAGACATAATACCCTGGTAATAACCCTGATCACCCTAGACACACGCGAGGTTCCCCAATGCTTGAAGCCTATCGCCAACATGTCGCCGAGCGCGCCGCACTCGGCATCCCCGCACTGCCTCTGTCGGCCCAGCAAACCGCCGATCTCATCGAGCTGATCAAAGCGCCCCCCAAGGGCGAAGAGGCTTACTTGGTCGACCTCCTGACCCACCGTGTGCCTCCGGGCGTCGACGACGCCGCCAAGGTCAAGGCGTCGTTCTTGTCGGCCGTCGCCCACGGCGACCTCCCGGTGGGTCTGATTCCTCGTGTCAAGGCCACCGAGCTGCTCGGCACGATGGTAGGGGGCTACAACGTCAAGCCCTTGATCGACTTGCTCGACGATGCAGAAGTGGCGCAAACCGCCGCAGCCGGCCTGAAAAAGACCTTGCTGATGTTTGACTACTTTCACGATGTGGCTGAGAAAGCCAAAGCTGGCAATGCGCTGGCGCAAGCTGTGGTGAAGAGTTGGGCAGAGGCCGAGTGGTTCACTTCGCGTCCCGAAGTCGCGCGATCCATCACGGTCACCGTCTTGAAGGTCACTGGCGAAACCAACACGGACGATCTATCGCCTGCCCCGGATGCATGGAGCCGCCCCGACATCCCGCTGCACGCCCTGGCGATGCTAAAGAACACGCGCGCTGGCATCACACCCGAAGAAGACGGCAAGCGCGGCCCCATTTCATTTATTGAGGACCTGAAGAAGAAGGGCCACCTCGTGGCCTACGTGGGCGATGTGGTCGGCACGGGTTCGAGCCGCAAGAGCGCTACCAACAGCGTCATTTGGCACACCGGCGAGGACATCCCCTTTGTCCCGAATAAACGTTTTGGTGGCGTGACTTTGGGGGGCAAGATAGCGCCCATCTTCTTCAACACCCAAGAGGACTCTGGCGCCTTGCCCATTGAGGTTGATGTGTCCGCCTTGAACATGGGTGATGTCATCGATATCCGACCCTACGACGGCAAGATCGTCAAGGACGGTCAAACGGTGGCTGAATTCAAGCTCAAAAGCGATGTGTTATTCGACGAAGTACGCGCTGGCGGACGCATCAATTTGATCATTGGTCGCTCGCTGACGGCCAAGGCTCGCGACTTCCTGAAGCTGCCCGCCAGCACGGTCTTTCGTCTTCCGCAAGCACCGGCCACGTCAATCAAAGGGTTCACGCTGGCGCAGAAGATGGTGGGACGTGCCTGCGGATTGGCCGAAGGGCAAGGGGTGCGGCCCGGCACTTACTGCGAGCCGCGCATGACATCCGTGGGCAGTCAGGACACAACCGGGCCCATGACTCGTGATGAGCTCAAGGATTTGGCCTGCCTCGGATTCTCAGCCGACTTGGTGATGCAGAGCTTTTGTCACACGGCTGCCTACCCGAAAGCGGTGGACGTCAAGATGCATCATGAGCTGCCCAGTTTCATCAGCAGTCGCGGGGGCGTTGCGCTGCGTCCGGGCGACGGCGTGATCCACAGTTGGCTCAACCGTATGGTGCTTCCTGACACGGTGGGCACGGGTGGAGATTCGCACACGCGGTTTCCCATTGGGATCAGCTTCCCTGCGGGCTCAGGCCTGGTTGCGTTTGGCGCAGCCACGGGCGTGATGCCCTTGGACATGCCTGAGAGCGTTCTGGTGCGCTTCACCGGCAAGATGCAGCCAGGCATCACCTTGCGTGATCTGGTGCATGCGATTCCGCTGTTTGCCATCAAGAAAGGCTTGCTGACGGTGGCCAAGCAGGGCAAAAAGAATGAGTTCTCAGGCCGCATATTGGAGATCGAAGGGTTGCCGGACCTGAAGGTGGAGCAGGCGTTCGAGCTCAGCGACGCCAGTGCTGAGCGCAGTGCGGCGGGTTGCACCGTGCGCTTGAACAAGGAGCCGGTCATCGAATATCTCAAGAGCAACATCGTGCTGTTGAAGAACATGATTGCACAAGGCTACCAAGACAAGCGAAGTTTGGAGCGCCGCATCCACAAGATGGAAGAGTGGCTGGCCCAGCCCACGCTGCTCGAGCCCGATGCCAATGCCGACTATGCGCATGTGCTGGAGATCGACATGAACTCCATCACCGAGCCCATCTTGTGCTGCCCGAACGACCCGGACGACGCCAAGTTCCTGTCGGAGGTGGCAGGCACCAAGATTGACGAGGCCTTCATCGGTTCTTGCATGACCAACATCGGCCACTTCCGCGCAGCCAGCAAGCTGCTCGAGGGCAAGCGTGACATTCCCGTCAAGCTGTGGGTAGCGCCACCCACCAAGATGGACCAGGAGGAGCTGACCAAAGAAGGCCACTACGCCAACTTTGGTGCGGCCGGTGCACGCACCGAAATGCCGGGCTGCAGCCTGTGCATGGGCAACCAAGCCCAAGTGCGTGAAGGCGCGACGGTGGTCTCTACCAGCACGCGCAACTTCCCCAACCGCCTGGGCAAAAACACCAACGTGTATCTCGCTTCGGCCGAGCTCGCTGCCATCGCATCGCGCCTGGGGCGTTTGCCGACCGTGGCCGAGTACCACGCCGACATGGGCGTGATCAACGCCGATGGGGCCAAGGTGTATCGCTACATGAACTTTGACCAGATCGAAGAGTACGCCGAGGTGGCCAAGGAAGTCGCCGTTTGAGCGACGGTGGTGCACTGGGGGGAGATTGCCACGGCCCTTTGGGCCTCGCAATGACAGAAATTTGTCATTGCGAGGAACGCAGTGACGAAGCAACCTTCAACCCATGAGCGCCCCCCTTACCTTCTACTGGCACGACTACGAGACCTTTGGCCGTGTGCCACGGCGTGATCGCCCGGCACAGTTCGCGGGCGTGCGCACCGATGCCGATCTGAACGAGATCGGTGCGCCGCTGACGCTGTATTGCCACCCTCCGCTCGACCACCTGCCCGACCCGGAAAGCTGCCTGCTCACGGGCATCTTGCCGCAGCATTGCGCTCAACGCGGACTGCCAGAGCATGAATTCGCCGCCGCCATCGAGCGCGAGCTCGCGCAGCCCGGCACCGTGGGCGTGGGCTACAACAGCATTGGCTTTGATGACGAGGTGACGCGCTTTTTATTCTGGCGCAACCTGATCGAGCCCTACGCGCGCGAGTGGCAAAACGACTGTGGTCGGTGGGACTTGCTGGATACCGTGCGTTGTGCCTTTGCCCTTCGTCCCGAGGGCGTTGAATGGCCCAAGAACGGCGAGGGCCGACACAGCTTCAAACTTGAATTGCTGACGCATGCCAATGGGCTGGTGCATGATGCGGCACACGACGCTCTGTCTGATGTGCGAGCGACGATCGCGCTGGCACGTTTGATCAGGCAGCGTGTACCCCGTTTGTGGGACTTCTGCCTGCGCTTGCGCAGCAAGCAGGCGGTGAAGGCCGAGTTGGTGCTGGGCAAGCCCGTGCTGCATGTGTCGGGACGCTACCCCGTGGAGCGCGGTTGCCTGGCCGTGGTGTGGGCACTGGCGCCCCACCCCAGCCGGCCCAATGAGGTCATCGTCTGGGACTTGGCGCAAGACCCCACCGTCTTGACTTCGCTGTCGGCGCAGGAGATTCGGCAACGCCTCTTCAGCCGCACGGCCGACCTGCCCGAGGGCGTGACGCGCCTGCCGATCAAGACCATTCACCTCAACCAATCTCCGGTGGTAATTTCCAATCTCAAGACCTTGTCACCGGCCATGGCCGAGCGCTGGGGCGTGGATTGGTCAACCATTGATCGACATGCGCTGGCAGCCGGCGCGGTGATGGGCGAAATGGCTGGGGTGTGGGACGAAGTGTTCAAGAGCGCACCCGCCACGGCGCCGGTGGATGTAGATGAAGATCTGTATGGCGGATTCTTGTCCGACGACGATCGGCGCGGGCTGCAACGCCTTCGCAGCCTGGATCCCTTGCAGCTCGCTCGAGAGCGGCCCATGTGGAAAGACGAGCGCCTGGAGGAGTTGGTGTTCCGCTATCGCGCACGGAATTACCCGAGCACCTTGAACGAGGAAGAGTTGCAGCGGTGGTATGCGCACCGCAGACATCGGCTGTTGACCGCTTCAATGCCGAATGCGCAAGATCCGATTTCAGCCTTTTTTGACCGCTTGGATGCGCTGGGTGAATCCGCCGACGACCGCGGCCAGGAGATCTTGGCGGCGTTGTATGACTGGGCCGAGCAGATTGCGCCGGAATAGTCGCTTGCCCTACTTGGTCTTGAACTGCGTCGACCCGTCCCAGTCTTCCCCCAATGCGGCTCCCTCGCGTTCCATGGCCTCGACGCGGGACTGGTACAGCGCGTAGAGTTTTTTCTGGGGATGCTGTTGCTGCAAAGCCGCCAACCCCTCGCGTGCCGAGGACCAGGCTTGATGCCGGTAGTGCACCAAGACCTCATTCCATTGCCACAACTCCTCTTGCGTCTGCGCATCCAATTGCGCCTCCGTGCACAAGGGCTCGTAAATGGCGACGGCCTGATCCTTGCCTTTGACCTTGACACGGTCCACCTCTCGGCACACCCAACCTTGTAAAGCCTGGCGGGTGTCGTGCCCAATCAGCACGCCCACGCCATACACCTTGGTCAGGCCCTCGAGCCGTGACGCGAGATTGACCGCATCACCCATGACGGTGTAGGCCTTGCGTACGTTGGAGCCCATGTCACCGACAACCATCGGGCCGGTGTTGACGCCCACGCCAATGGCCAGGGGCGGCCAGCCTCGGGCCACAAAGTCTTCACTCAAGCGCCGAGCGGATGCTTGCATGTCGAGGGCCGCACGCACGGCATGTTGGGCATGGTCATGGTCTGACACTGGCGCGCCCCAGAAGGCCATGACCGCATCGCCGATGTATTTGTCCAAGGTCCCTTGATGCTGTACTTTGATGACTCGGCTCATCTCGGACAGGTAGACATTGATCCATTCAGCCAGTTGTGCAGGAGTCAGCTTTTCAGACGTGGATGTGAAGTCACGCACGTCGACAAACATCACGCTCAGTGTCTTTTCCAACGCAGCCATGCTGTAGGCCTGAGGCTGCTGGGCCATCTTTTCCACGAGCTCGGGGGGCACGTAGTACGCAAAGAGACGCGTCATTTCTCTGAAGCCCCGAGACTCTACAAAGAAGCCAAAAGTCATCTGAAACACAAACACAGCGCACAAGCACATCAGCGCCGCGGCCATGGGCACCACCAAATGCAGGCTCGTCACCAAGCCGCCTGAGGCAGCGGCGAGCAAGCCCACCAGCAGCAGGAGCACCAGCACCTGAGGCACCGGCTTGAGCCGCGCACCTGCGACCATCATCAGCAAGCCCACCACGCAGACCGCCAGCGCCTGAATGCCTTGGACATAAGCGGGCGTCATCAACACCGAACCATCCAGGGCTGCAGAGATCAGATTGGCGTGAACCTCGACCCCTGGAAAGCTCACGCCCATGGGCGTGGTGACCAAGTCTGACAACCCTGCCGCAGAAGTCCCCACGAGAACGATTCGGTTCTTCAAGCTGTCTTTGGGTACGCGGCCTTGCAGCACATCCACTGCCGACACGTAGGTGTAGGTTCGCGCCGGTCCGCGAAATGGAATGGCGGCATTCAATGCGCCGTCCACGGGCAACTCCAACGGCCCAATCTGCACCGATTCCACGCGTCGGTCACCACGCCCGTAGTCGGCCACGCCCATGCCCAAGTCAGGAGAGCCGGTGAGGACCTGCAGGGCCGCTACCGCCAATGCCGGGTAGTACCGGTCTTGGTATTCGACCAGCAAGGGCACGCGACGGGTCACCCCGTCTGGATCGCGCAGCGGGTTAAGGTGTCCGATCGCCGCCGCTCGGGCCTGCAATAAAGCCACAGGTGCGGTGCAGCTGGGGTAAGACTGGGCGCGCAAACGCTGCAGGCCCCACACAGACGGGTGGTGTCCAGGTGGCAACTCGGCCGCTCCCGACTGGGGGTCGTTGTGAAAAGCCATCCCCAACACCACAGGCCCCACCTGCATCGCCTGCCCCAATACCTCGTCAAATTCCAACCGTGGCCTCAGCCGATTCAGTGCGGACTGAAACCCTGGATTGGTCTGGAGCTCTCCTCGGCCCAAGGCCTCCAGCACAGGCAATCCCGAGGACTGATCTCGCTCTGACAGGATCAGGTCCAAGGCCACCAGCGACGCGCCTTGATCGCTGAACAAGGATTGAATCAAGGCCGCCAGCCTGTCGCGGGGCCAAGGCCAGCGCCCCTCTCCTCCTCGAGATCGTTCACGCAAACTCTTTTCATCAATGTCGACGATGGCCAAACGTTCATCAGGCGTGCGCGGCGACAGCCATTGAACGTGCAGGTCATAGAGCATCGAATCCAGGGTGGAAACCAGGGGCACGCGAATGGCACCCGCGACATGGGCGAGCATGAGGGCCACCAAGACCGCGCTTGACAGCGTTCGGATCAGGGCGTGACGCATCCAGGGCCGCTCCACAAGATCGACGGCCAGTTCCTCACCTCAGCGTGACTCACTTTCTGCTTTCAAGTACACGCGCGCCGAGTCGCGAGCCGCATTGCGCCCGCCCGCGGAGACTGAGGTGTTGTCTTGCCCATTCCAGGGGCCCCTGCCCGTCACTTCGGTCCATTGCGCCAAAGGGAGTTCCAAGCTTGAAGCTGCGGTGGCCGAGCCTTGGGAGATGCTGCTCGACGAGACCGATGGCGAGAAGAACTCCAGGCGCACGGATTTGCCACTCAGGCGTGCCACGACTTGCATCGGGCCCATGGTTTGGACCCTTGCTGCGGCTTTGTCAGCAGACCGGTTGTTCATGGCTTTGCCCAAATCCCAGGTTGCCGCCACACCGTCTTGCAACTGCAACTTTCTCTCGGGCACATTGTTGGCCGCAGCCCCTCCAGGCGCGTTCAATTCACCCAACCACAGCGACAAACGCAAGGCCCCTTTGGTGGCGGCCGCAGGTGCGTTGTTCAACGAGGTGGTTTCCGGCGGCAAATCCAAGAACGACGGGATCGAAGGCAAGGGCTTGGGGCGATCCGAGGGCTGTATGCCCAGGAAACCCGCCTCGCCTTGCTTCAACGCCACCGAGCCTGAAGGGCCCGCGAGCAGGGTGGCGCCACGAAAGACGCGGTTGTAGGTGCCTTGCAATATTCCCAATTCCACAGCCAACTGTGCATTGGCATACACCGCGTCGAATTCGGTGCCACGAATGCCTATCGTGGCATTGGGCGTGCTGAGCTTGTAGTCACCACCTTTGGCGGGTGAGATGGCACCGGTGATGGTGCGCATGCTGCCTGCGGCCAATTGCAACTTGGCCTCGTTGCGATCAGCACCATGTTGACTGGATTTGTAGGCGTTGATCTTGAATTCGGTGCTAGGCCGCAACCAGATCTGGGCATCATCCACCATGCGAAGCTGCACATTGGATTGAGGCGCCGTCATGACGGTGTCACCCTCATACAGCTGGTCGCCACGGATGGCGGGCGCTTGTTGGCCCGAACGTCTGGCGATGCGTGCAGAGCCCAGCACTTGTTGGATGGTGCCGGCAAAAGCCAGCGCCTCTTGCGCCGTGAAGAGGCCCAACCACAAGATGAACGCGAGGGTCCAGGGAAATCTTGACATGTTCAAAAACTCTACAAACGCTCCACCACCACGCTGCCGATGGAATACCCGGCCCCAAAGGAGCAGATCACCCCCTGATCACCCGAGGTCAAATCCGCACGGTGGTGATGGAAGGCGATGATGGAACCCGCCGAGGCGGTGTTGGCATATTGATCAAGGATGAGCGGCGCGATGTCGGAGCCAGCCTCACCCCCGACCAACTTTTTCACCACCAATTGATTCATGCCCAGGTTGGCCTGGTGCAGCCAGAAGCGCTTCATCTGTGTGGGCTTCAAGCCCAAAGACTGAAGGTGACTCTCAATGTGGGCGGCGGCCATGGGCACCACCTCTTTGAACACTTTGCGCCCTTCTTGCCGGAAGGTCTTGTCACGTGCATCCGGGTCGGTGTCTTCACATCGGTTCATGAACCCGGCGTTGTTTCGTATGTGGTTGGAAAACTGTGTCACCAACCGCGTGCCTTTCACACCCCAGAGGTCGGCCGAAGTGGCCGTGTCAGCCGCCTCGACCACCAAGGCCGTGCACACATCCCCAAAAATGAAGTGGCAATCACGGTCGCGCCACTCCAGGTGAGCGGAGGTGATTTCCGGGTTGACGATGAGCACGCAGCGCGCCGTGCCACATCGCACGGCGTTGACGGCTTGCTCGATGGCAAACGTGGCCGATGAGCAAGCCACATTCATGTCGAACGCATAGCCTCCCGCCCCCAAGCCTTGCTGGATTTCCACCGCCATGGCCGGGTAGGCACGTTGCATATTGGCGGCCGCGCACAACACGGCATCGACCTCGCTCGCAGACTTGCCCGCACGCTGCAGTGCCTGCTGCCCCGCGGCCACGGCGATCTCGGCCATCAGCGACAACTGATCATCCGAACGGGGCTCAAAGCGGGGCCGCATCCGGTGGGGATCGAGCACGCCTTGTTTATCGATCACATACCGCTGCTTGATGCCTGAGGCCTTCTCGATAAACTCTACCGAAGAAGGCGTCACCGGCTCCAATTCGCCAGCCGCGATCAGGGCGGCATGCTTTTCGTTTTGGAGGGCGGCATAGGCATTAAACGCCTCTACCAGCTCGGCATTGGTAATGACATGGGGTGGCCGGTACAGGCCGGTGCCAGAGATGACGACGTCTGCGGAATTCATGGGCGGTTCAGCGGCCTGTCACTTGCGCTTGGCCGCTGGCGCGTCCGCCTTGGCCTGATGCAGGGCCTCGGACATGCCCACCAAGACCCCACTGACCATGGCTGCATAGCTCTCGGCCAGCGCCTGAGCGGCTTTCAAGCTGGCCGCCCGGCTGGCACGCACGGCACTTTGCGCTTGCTCGAGCATTTGTTCGGCAGTGGCATTGGCCTGGGCACCGGACATCGTACCTGCCGACTGCATCTTTTCCAGCACTTGATTCCAGGCTCCCGCCAGAGGCACACTCGCCCCGGCCGCCGTCTTCTTCAACGCGCCGAAAAAAGCATCTTCAAACTTCTCCAGATCATCCACGGCTTTCTTGAGATGCTTTTCACGCAAGTCGGCGCCTTGGTTGACGAATTGACTCAAGGCGGCACGATTGGCTTCGACCGCCTTGAGCAAGGCGTCGTCCATCCCAGCAGCAGCCTTGGCCAACAAAGCCGGGACATCGACCCCGGCACTCATGTTCTTGGCAGCGCCTTGGCTGGCGGCATCGGACACCGTCTTCAGCGCGCTTTGGATATTTTTGAGGGTGAGTTCACGCCCTTGCAACGCTTTGAGCGTCGCCTCGGAGGCTGCCTTGCGCAGCTGGGCACTGCCCTTGGCGCTGGCGCTGGCAAATTTGGCAATGAGTTCTTCCTGGTCAAAGAGGGGCTTGCTCATGGGCGGTCTCCTGGATGGACATGGACGAGAACGGACAATTCCCGATCCTCGCACCACAGGCCGAGCCCCACAAGCCCGGGGTTCCCCTTGCCAAACCCTGATAATGGAGAGTTTCGTCGACCCTGTGCCATGACCCGAGTCTTCAATTTCAGCGCCGGCCCTGCCGCATTGCCCGAGAGTGTGTTGCGCGAAGCAGCACACGAAATGCTGGACTGGCATGGCAGCGGCATGTCGGTGATGGAAATGAGCCACCGTGGCAAGGAGTTCATGTCCATCCACGCCGAAGCCCTGAGCCTGTTGCGTGAGTTGCTGAACGTGCCTGCACATTACAAAGTGCTCTTCATGCAGGGTGGCGCCATCGCCGAAAACGCCATCGTGCCGATGAACATGCTGCGCGGACGCCCCAGTGCAGATTACATCGACACCGGAGAATGGTCTACACGGTCCATCCAAGAAGCGCGCCGTTATGGAGGCGTGAATGTCGCGGCGACGGCGGCTGAAGGAGGCTACACCTCCATTCCGGATCGTCAAGGCTGGCAGCTGGACCCCCATGCGGCTTACGTGCACATCTGCGCCAACGAGACCATCGGCGGCGTGGAATATCACTTCACGCCCGAGGTGGGTGACGTACCGCTGGTGGCCGACATGTCCAGCAACCTGTTGTCCCGGCCCATCGATGTGTCACGCTATGGCCTCATTTACGCCGGTGCACAAAAAAATATCGGCCCTGCGGGCTTGACCATCGTCATCGTTCGTGAAGACCTGTTGGGCGGCGCCATGGCCTGCACGCCCACGGCCTTTGACTACCGCGTCGTGGCCGACCACGGTTCGATGTACAACACACCTCCTACCTATGGCATCTACATGGCAGGCTTGGTGTTTCGCTGGTTGAAGGCGCAAGGGGGCTTGCCCGCCATCGAAGCTCGCAATCGCGCCAAGGCGCAAATGCTTTACGACGCCATCGACGGCTCCGACCTGTACCGCAACGATGTCGATCCGGCCTGCCGGTCTTGGATGAATGTGCCTTTCAAGCTGAAAGATTCCGCCCTGGATGAGGCATTTCTCAAGGGAGCTCAAGCCGAGGGTCTGGTGCAGCTCAAGGGCCACCGCCTGTTGGGTGGTATGAGGGCATCGATCTACAACGCCATGCCTGAGGAGGGCGTGAAGGCGCTGGTGGATTACCTCAAGGCTTTTGAGGCGAGGGTCGGCTAAGGATCGCTTGGACGGCAGCTCCTTCGACAGCGTCTGCGTCCCACGCAATCCCGCGCTCTTTGGCAAAGGCTTCAAGCGCAGGCACGAGAGGGCCTAGGCGCTCCTCGATGGCATCGCGCACCGTGTCGACCACCACCTGAGTGGACCGATCAATCTCGAGGTTCAAGCGGGCGCCCTCGCCGAGCGTGCCAAACGTGGTCATGCGCAAGGTTTCAGGGATGAGCCACACCTCAAACGCACCGCCTCCACCGGACAAACGCGTGGCCTCTGCCACGGTCAAACTCGCGCCGTTAACGGCGATGTAGCCCTTGGCAAAGATGTAGCGCATCCAGGGTGCAGGCACCTCCACCGTCAGGACACGGTTGTTCTGCGGTTCGCGCACTGCTGCCAAGCGCGCCACCACGTCCACATGCCCTGACAAGGGGTGGCCGCCGATCTCAGCACCCTCTCGGGCCGCACGCTCCACATTGACCCGGCTGCCTGCTTGAAGCGTGGACAGGGTGGTGAGGCGCAGGCTCTGTTGCATGATGTCAAAGTCGGCCACGTCACCCGCGTGGGCGTGGGTCACTGTCAGACAGACTCCGTCGACCGCCACACTGGCTCCCACGGCCAAATCTGCACAAAACCCAGGCGGGCATTGCAGGGAGATGCGGCGAAGACCGGTCTGGTCTACCACCGCCGATACGGTGGCCATGCCTTGGATGATGCCTGTGAACATGAAGATCGGGGTTCAGCGCAAAGTTGTAAGTCGGTCTTGCCAGAGGGCTGGCTCAAAACCCAATGTCAGCGTGCCGTCGCTCCATTGCACCACAGGACGCTTGATGAGGCTCAGGTTCTCCAATAGCAAGGCGGGCAATGAGGCACCGTCCTGGGCACGGGCCCTCGTGGCCTCGTCCATGCGGCGCCAGGTCAGCCCTTGGCGATTGACCAGTTTGTCGGAGCCCAGCGCGCGCAGCCACCGGCCCAAATCCTCGGGAGAGGCGCCCAGTTTTTTGAAGTCGTGAAAATGGTAAGGGTGGCCCTGTGCGTCGAGCCACGCTCGAGCACGCTTGACCGTGTCGCAATGGGGGATGCCATAAACCACCGTGTGGGGCATTTCAATCTCCGGCTTGGGTGGACCAGATCGTACGCGATCCTGCATCGGCCTGGGCCGAACCGCGTTCAGGATCGAAGCGTCTTGCGCCGGCAGAGTGGCCCCGGTGGGGTCACACCAACACTTGTGCCACCTCGGCCACTTCACCCCCTTCGCGTTGGATCACTTGCAACGCTCGCAAGCCATCGCCGATCCTCATGTCCAGGGGCGCGACCGCGTCACCCAAGATCACCACCTCCCAGCCCTGAGCCAGGGCGTCGCGCGCAGTGTGAAGGATGCAGGTGTCGGTCGCCAAACCTCCCATGAACAGCCGATGAATGCCCGCCCGCCGAAGCCGCTGGGTCAAATCGGTGGCGTCGAAGGCCGAAGATCCCAGCGCGTCCGCCTCTTGTCCTTTGGAGACCGCCACCAGATTCTCAGGCAACCACAGGCCGTCGGCCCATTGGGCGCCTGGCGATCCTTGGATGCAATGCGGTGGCCAAGGCCCCCCTTGAGAGACAAAGGAGCGGTGATTCTGCGGATGCCAATCTCGGCTGGCGAATACGTGCAACCCTCGACTCACAAATTTGGCCATGCATGCATTCAGACGCGGAAGAATCCGCTCACTGCCAGCGATGGTCATCGCACCTCCAGGCAAGAAATCACGCTGCACGTCGACGATCAACAAGGCATCTGCCGACTCCAAGTGCAAGGGGATCAACGCCGGTGTGGACGACGGCACCAAGTGGCGCTTCACTGAGGCAGGATCTGCGAGCTCGATCATCATGAGGGGATGATGATCGGATGGAGCGTCTTCGCATTGAGCCTGCGCATCGCCCATCACCCTGTAGGCACGGATGGTCGCCCGTACTCGACTTCAGCACCTGCATGGAATCCATGTCCCCCTGGTACACCCGCCGTCCTTCAGCCGTGAAGCTCTCATCGGAAGGGCTGTCAAGGTCAGCGCTGCAAGCCCGCATCTGCTTCTTGCAAGATCCCGCCGCTTGGGCGGCCCTGGATCCACAGTGTCGACACATCGAAATGGTGGAAACCCAAATGTCTTGGGTCTTCCTGGGTCAGCATGCCGCCTTGAAGCTCAAGAAGCCCATTCGCACCCCCGAACTCGACTTCACCACGCTGCAAAGTCGCATTTGGCATTGCCAAGAAGAACTCCGCCTGAACGCCAGATTGGCGCCTGGGGTCTACCAGGGTTTGATGGCCCTCGTTTCGCTGACCCGTGGGGATGCGAACCACCAAGGCACCGAGGCGGCCCTTCTACCCGCGTACCGTCTGCGGCCTTGGTATGAAGAGGCCGGCAACGGCGGTGCATTGGAGTGTTTGGTGTGGATGAGGCGCCTGCCGAAGCGGCGCATGATGAGCCGGCTGATTGCCAAGGACCAACTGCGCCCGGTGGAGGTGGATCAACTGGCGCATACCTTGGTGAAGTTTTATGCCCAGGCGACCCGCGTGCCGATGGAGCCGCACCTTTGGAGATCTCGATATTGCGATGAATGGGCCACCCATCAACGGGTGTTGCTGAGCCCTTGGGGGGAGGGATTGGTCTCGACCGCTTGGATGCACCGCGCATGGCGGGCCCAAGCCCTCATGGGGTCGGCATTGGCACAACGGTGTGCCCAAAGAGCCTTCGTGGAAGGCCATGGAGATCTGCGCCCGGATCACGTTTGCTTCTGGACATCGCCCGTGGTGATGGATGCTCTCGAGTTCAATGCCCGATTACGCTGGGTGGATCCCTTTGACGAACTTGACTACCTGGCGCTGGAGTGTGAGGTGCTGGGTGCTGCTTGGGTGGGCACTCGACTGTGGTCCGCTTGGCAGGCTCACGCCATGGACCGTGACACCCTGCCCACGCAGCCCACGCAAGCCCTGAAGCACTTGTACCGGCTGCGCCGATCCTTGCTGCGCGCGCGATTGTGCATCGCACACCTGATGTCTCCAAGCCCACGAACGCCGCTGCGCTGGCGGCCTCTCGCAAGGCGCTACTTGCAGTGTGCAGACGAGTCTCTTCAGGCCATCGAGGTCGCGGCAAATTCCCTGTCAATGGCTTTTGACAATAGAGCGCCCGCTGAGACCACCGTGACTTTGTGAGCCCATGGCAAGTCCAGCGGCCCATGGGAAGGCGAAATGCTGTCAGTCCACAAGATGTGATCGATGTCAGGTGAGGCGAGATGATCGTTCGCATCCGGGGACAGCACGGCGTGCGTGACGACAAAGATCACACCGATGGCACCCGCCTGGCGCAATGCGGAGGCAGCCATCGCAGCGGTTCGCCCCGTCGACACCAAATCATCCACCAAGACGACCCATCGACCCTGCACGTCTCCGGCCACCATCAAGCCACCCGTGAGTTGCCCGCCGCTGCGACGCTTGTCGACGATGGCGAATCCCAGATCACGCTGGGTAAAGTTTTGCAACACCTCTCGCCAGCGCAATGCGCGCTTGACGCCTCCTGGATCAGGGGATGCAATGGTCCAAGACGCCGCGCGCACAGGATCGACTTCAGCCTTCATGCGTTGCATCACCCAATCGTCGAACACACGATGTCCGTCCAACCGTTGGGCTCGGCCGCGGAATGCATTGTCAAACGCCGCGCGGTTGTGCACTTCAAGGGCCACGACACCATCGGTCCCCACCGTCTCCAAGAGCTGTGCCACCACTCTCAAACTCACGGGGTCCCAGTCTTGGGTGCGCTCGTCCTTGCGGGCATAGGCCAGGTAAGGGATGACCGCGATCACGCGTCGAGCCCCATGATCTTTCAAGGTCGCTAGAAAAAACAGCAAGCGCATCAGCTTATCTTGTGGAGATGCGCACGCATCGCCCGCCAAGGTGGCGATGACGGCCACCTGCTGGCCACCAGGGTCCACCAGAGGTCTCACCTTGTGTTCGCCGTCCTCAAACGAACGATCTTCATGCGCAGCCAGGCTGCACCCGAGATGCCGGCAGATTTGCGCCGTCAGCGCAGACGCAGGATCTAGGCTGAAGAGCAAGGGCATTTCAATCCTGTTCCAGATGAGGCGGTGATTGCCCCTGTGCAGGCTCTCCGGTCTCTGGGTCGATCCAAGCACCCATGCCGATCTCGTCCTCGGCTTCCCTCAAAGTTTCCCCGGGCGACCACGCGGCATCGTCAAATCCGTCACGGTCAGCCCGGGCCAGTTCAAAGCTTTCAAACGGTCCGAACTCTTGGCGGCCATCTGGCGCCAGCCAGTAGTAGCCGTCGGCGCGGCTGGCGATGGGCGAGACCAGCTCTGGATCAGCAGGCGAAGGCTCGATGACCGAGTCGATCCCTCGCAATCCTTGATGAGGAGGGTCGGGCGGAAGTTTGGGGCGGACCGTCTTTTGTGGCATCGGCAACACCATAGGCCTTGAGGTCATCACGGCCGTTGCGATCTCTCAACGGCCGCCAACGATGTCTGGGGCACAAAGTCGAGGCATGAACACCCTCAAAGTGCTGTTGGCGGGCGATCTGATGCTGGGACGGGGGATCGACCAGATCCTTCAGCACCCCAGCACACCTCAGTTGCACGAGTCGTATCACCGAGACGCACGCGACTATGTGCGGTTGGTGGAGCGCGTGCACGGCCCTTTGCCTCGTCAGGTCGACGCCGACCACGTCTGGGGAGATGCGCTGGTCCAGATAGACCACGCAGCGCCCGATCTGCGCATTGCCAACTTGGAAACCGCCATCACCACCGAATCGTACGCATGGCCCGGGAAAGGCGTGCACTATCGAATGCACCCGGCCAATGTGGCCTGCATCCGCGCGGGGGGGTTCCAGGCCTTGAGCTTGGCCAACAACCACGTGCTCGATTGGGGGCGCCCGGGCCTTGATCAGACCCTGCAGGTGTTGAAAGAGGCCGGTGTGCACACAGCGGGCGCGGGCTCCGACGGACAATCGGCATGGGGGCCCGCGACCTTGCCCTTGCCCGGAGGCGGTTATGCGCTCATGTTCGCATGCGCCACAGCCTCAAGCGGTGTACCCAACGGATGGGCTGCGGGGGTTGCGCATTCCGGCATCGCCCTGCTACCCGATCTTTCTGAGGCCACGGCCCGTGAGCTCGCGGCTGACGCCTCCCACCATCGCAGCAACCACGGGCTGGTGGTGGTCTCCATCCATTGGGGGGCCAACTGGCATGACAAATCGGCCTCCGAAGTGCCGCTCGAACATCGCCGCTTTGCACGCCGCCTGATCGACCTGGGTGCCGCCGACATTGTGCATGGGCATTCGTCGCATCACCCGTTGCCCATTGAGGTCTACCGAGGGCGCTTGATCCTCTATGGCTGTGGCGACCTGATCAATGATTACGAAGGCATTGGCCCCCGAGGGGACTTGCGCAGCGATGTCTCGTGCCTGTACTTCGCCACGGTCGATCGGGAGCGCGGCACACTGCAAAAGCTTCACATTGTGCCCATGCAGATGTTCAGGTTCCGCTTGGTGCACGCGGATGCACAGGCGCGCCGTTGGGTGCAAGACCTGCTGAACCGGGGCGGACAAAGCTTGGGAACCCATCTGGTGCCCAGACGTGTCGGATGGACCTTGCAATGGACGCGCACCTCCACCCGCACACCGGTGCCTCAGCCGGCCACCCAAAGCAGTTGACCTCCACGCCGACTCCTACGCCACGCTGCGGCGTATGACGTACGAATGCGCCGACTCAACCGCAAGAGCTTTAACCCATCTGAATATGCACGTCGTGGACGGATTGCTGAATCCTAGACCCACAGAACACGTTTGCAAACAACCCACCCAAGGAGCATGAGCATGAGCGAGTTGCGTTTGTTCGATCCCTTCACGCTGGATCCCTTTGAAGACACGTTTCGTAGCCTGATGCGCCCCTGGCGCATGGAGGCGAATGAGCCCACCCCAAAAATTCGACTCGACCTGAGCGAAATGAACGGCACGTATTGGGTCAGGGCCGAAATTCCTGGCGTGCGCAAGGAGGACATTGATGTGCGCATTGAGGGCAATATGGTCACGATCAGCACTGAGGTGAAACGGGAAAAAGAGGAAAAGGATGATGGACGCGTCTTGCGCAGCGAACGTCACTACGGATTTGCCAGCCGTGCCTTCACGCTCGGCAGCCCCGTGGACGAATCGCGGGCCGACGCCAAGTATGAGAACGGCATCCTGGAGCTGAAGCTGCCCAAAAAGGCCTCCGCCTCCACAAGCAAGTTGGCCATCCACTAATCCCGTGGCCGCCGGGACCGGTGGCATCGCGGTGGCGCTCTTGGAGGGCGCCCCGCACACTGTCAGTGGGCTCGGGGGCCGGAGCGTGTCATGAAGCTTCCCCTGCAAGTTCAATTTCAAGGCCTGAAACCCTCTCCCGCACTGGAGCAAGCGGCTCGACATCGAGCCCGACGCCTAGATCGCTACTTCGGGCGCATCATGTCCTGTCGGGTCGACGTGGAGCTTTTGCAAAAGCACCAGCACCAAGGGCGCCCGTTTGGTGTGCGCTTGCATCTCACCGTGCCAGGTCATCAATTCACGGTCGACCGTGTGCAACATGAAGACCCTTATGTAGCACTTCGTGATGCCTTTGAAGACATGAAGCGGCACCTGGAAGAGTCCGTGGGCCGCGTCAAAGCCTCACGGCGGACCGCACTTTCGCCTGATTCTGCGGAGACCTCGCCCGAGGCCACTTCTTCGTTGCCCAACAAATAGAGGCGCGACACTCCTAAAAAGCGGTCTCGCACTGAGAATTTCAAAGATTGATCTGCGTTCATCAGGTCCATCAAAGCCTACCCATTCAACGGCCTGCAAGCCTAAAGACGGACCCATCAGATCGATTGAGCGGGCGCAATTCAAACCTCTGCGGGC
This sequence comes from uncultured Rubrivivax sp., assembly GCA_964498795.1. Classification (GTDB taxonomy): domain Bacteria; phylum Pseudomonadota; class Gammaproteobacteria; order Burkholderiales; family Burkholderiaceae_C; genus Rubrivivax. The sequence continues at coordinate 23,106 of CAZCJB010000003.1, forward strand.
CTTCTATCGTGGAAGGCATGGATGATTCAACGAGAGACTGGGCCGCACGGCTCCCCTTCGAAGTGGTGTTGGGCCCGTATCGGCTGAGCGCAGAGCTGCGAGAGCGCGCGCACATGCTAGACGGCCGACGTCGAACCTGCCTGAACCTGGAAGGCAACCGCATCGAATTGCGGCATGACCTCAGTGGTTTGCGCCTGGCCTCGGCGTTCTTAGAGAGCCTTTTGCGGCTCTGCCACTTCAGCAAAGGTTGCCAACAAGGCTGTGTGGAAGAGGCCTACGCCCACAGCTTGGCCACGGGTCTGGTCGAGTTTGCACAACGCAACCCTCGCGCATGGCTTTGGTTCAACCTGTTGATCAGCCGACACCTTCCAAGGCAGGTTGGGCATGATCGGGTAGCACGAGGCGCCCTGTCGAACCCACCTCGCATGCCGCGACGATTGCGCGTCGGTCAACAAACCGTTCAAGTGCGGGTTATCAGCAAGGCTCACAGTGGAAATGCCTTCGGCTGGTACGACCTCACCCGAAGAGAGGTGCAGCTCTGCGAGGGACTGATGGGCACACACCTGCCCATCGTGGCTTTGCACGAAATCACGCATGCCATCCACCATGCGTGGTCTTTGGATGACCACGATCCGCACGACCACTTTCTGCATGCACAACAGGCAGGATGGATGGATCTGATCCGGACCAACCCGGCGGCCTGGAGATGGTTGGTGTGGACGATGAGTGGCACCCCTCAAGCCTTGGCCCTGCGTTGCGGATGATCGATACCAATCCCCCCTCTGAGCCCGTCAAGCACTTATTTGTGGCGTGCCCGACAAGCGCCTTCTCTTTCACAAGCACCGACCATCTCAATGGACCCGTCATCGGTTTCGGTCAGCAGCGTGCCCAAGAGGCCTTGACCACGGCCTTAGACGTCCTAGGCGTGGGCTACAACGTCTTCGTGTTGGGCCCCGCAGGCAGTGGGCGCCAAACCCTGGTGGCCAGCAGTCTGCACGTCCACGCGCTCACTCAGTCTGCTCCTACCGACTGGTGTTACATCAACAATTTCAGCGACGCCCAACGTCCGCGGGTATTGAGTCTGCCCATCGGCGAGGGCAGCCGCCTTCGAACGGCCATGCAAGGCTTTGTGTCCGAACTGGGCAAGAGCATTCGCGCGGCATTGGAAGGTGATGAATACCGACTTCGGGTCGAAGCGATCCAGAAAGAGGAAAAGTCAGAAGAGAACCGCAGGCTCCATGAGTTGGGTGAACAAGCCTCTGCGCAAGGGATTGCCTTGCTGCGGTCTCCGCAGGGCTTTGCATTTGCCCCCATGAAGGAGGGCGAACCTCTGGGCAGCGAACAGTTCGACAGCTTGCCCCCGCAAGACAAGGAAAAATTGCACCAAATGATTGCGGGACTCAGCGAAAAGCTGGCTCAGCTGCTGCACGAGCTGCCGCGCTTGCGTCGCACCATGCAGGCCCGAATTGGGGAAGCCACCAGAGATACCATGCGCTTGGCTGCTGGCCACCTGATCGACGAGCTGAAATCAGACTTCTCTCAGCATCCCGAAGTCGTTCGTTTTCTGGATGAAGTGCTCAACGATGTGGTGGAGTCTGGTGCACAGGCCCAGGAAGGCCCTCGATCCGAGGAAGACGAAGGCGAGGTCCTGACCGGCACGGTGAGCTTGCAGCGGTATCAAGTCAATCTGCTGGTGGGGCATGACCACAACGGCCACGCGCCAGTCCTGCGCTGCGACAACCCCACCTTTGCCAATCTGGTCGGGCGGATCGACCAGATTGCGCACATGGGCACACTTTTGAGCAGCTTCACCCTCATCAAACCTGGAGCGCTCCACCGGGCCAACGGCGGCTACTTGATGATGGACGCCATCAAAGTTCTGTCGGAACCAGGCGCGTGGCCTGCCTTGAAACGTGCCCTGAAAGCCGGAGAGATTCGCATTGAATCCTTGGCCCAAACCCTGGGATGGGCCAATACGCTGCAGCTCGAGCCCGAGCCTGTGCCATTGAAAGTCAAGATCGTTCTCTTTGGGGAGAGGATGCACTACTACCTGTTGCAAGCCTTGGACCCGGAATTTGACGAGCTCTTTAAGGTCGCCGCCGATATAGAGGACGACGTACCCAGAACCGATGAAACCACCGGGCAATTGGTGCAACTGCTGGCAGGTCTCATCAAAGAGCAAGGGCTCAAGCCTCTGGACCCATCCGGTGCGGCTTGCATGGTGGAATACGCATCTCGACTGGCAGAGGATGCGAGGCGGCTGTCCACTCAGATCCGTCCGCTGGGCAACTTGCTCCACGAAGCCCACGCCATCGCCCAGCGCAAGTCTCAGAACACCATCGACCGAGATGCTGTGAGTCAAGCCCTGGCCGCGCAGGTGCGCCGCCTCGACCGTTTGCGTGATGTGATCCATCAGGCCTTCCGCGAAAAGAGCTTGCTGATCGACACTGACGGCGCACATATCGGTCAGGTCAATGGGCTTGCGGTCACAGAAAGCGGAGACTTTCGGTTTGCCTACCCCGTGCGCGTGACGGCGACCACGCGGTTGGGCGATGGAGACCTGGTGGACATCGAGAGGGAGTCGACCCTGGGAGGCCCTATCCACTCCAAAGGCATGTTGATCTTGGCAGGCTTTCTGGGCGCCCGCTATGCGCAAGACCTGCCTCTTTCTTTGTCAGCCAGCGTGGTCTTCGAACAATCTTACGGTCCCATTGAAGGGGACAGCGCCTCCTTGGCGGAGGCCTGTGCGCTGCTCTCGGCACTGTCCATGCTGCCCGTGCGGCAAGATGTGGCGGTCACTGGGTCACTGAATCAATTTGGCAACGTCCAAGCGGTGGGCGGCATTCATGAAAAGATTGAGGGGTTTTTCGACCTTTGCCAGGCCCGGGGATTGAGCATGCGCCAAGGCGTGATCATCCCCAAAGCCAATCTTTCGCAATTGATGCTGCATGAACGCGTGCTGAACGCCTGCGCAAAGCAGCAATTTCATATTTGGGCCGTTGAAGAAATCGATCAGGCCTTGGAGATTTTGACGGGGGTCCCGGCGGGCGTGCCCAATGCCAAAGGTGAGGTACCCGCGGGTACGGTGAACTTCTTGGTAGCGACCCGGCTGGCCCAGTTATCTCTCTTTCGGCAAGCTTGGAACGCGGGTCCGCTCAAGCCAGCCCGCAGGCATGAGGCCAAGCGAGGGGCTCACCGCTCCACTCGAGCGCATTCTCGGCCGCGCTCACCACCTTGAATCCTTGCGCAGGCTCTCGATGCCGGTGACTCATCGAGAGAGCGCTTGATCAGCCTCACTGGCGAACGCCACAGGCGCCTCAAAGTCATGGTGATCTCTTACCCGATCAATACCCGACCAACCCCCAGGAGGCCCTATGAAGTCCAAAGAATCTTCGTCCGTCCAGTCCTCTTCCACGCACAAAGCCCTGGCGCCCTCTCGCAGTCCATCGGTGAAGGCCTCCGGCAACCACCATGGGGATGCCGCCGACCTGTGCGTACGTGATGTCGCCTATGTTCACAAGAGCACCGCGCTGAATGAGGCCGCGCGCCAAATGCGGGAATTTCATGTGGGCAGCTTGGTGGTGGTGGAAGACAATGGCAAAGACCGCGTGGTGGTGGGCATGCTCACTGACCGTGACATCGTCACCGCCGTGGTCGCACGCGATCTGAATGCATCCACGTTGCGCGTGGAGGATGTGATGAGCTCTGACGTCGCTTGTGCCCGAGAGCACGACGCCTTGGACGAGGTGCTCATGTCCATGAAGCGTCGTGGCGTGCGCCGTATCCCGGTCACGGGGTCTCGCGGAGAGTTGATCGGCCTTCTGGCGGCGGACGACCTGCTCGGTCGCGTCAGTGATGAGTTGCGCACCTTGGTGCAGGCCCTGGCGGCGCAACCACGCATGGAAGCCCATGCCCGGCCTTGAGAGTTTTCATCCAATCATCCACGGAGATTTGCCATGAAGACCGACGCTGAAATCAAGAAAGATGTGGTGAGCGAACTTGAATGGGATCCCGCCGTCGACGCCACGCAAGTGGGCGTGCTGGTGAAGGATCAAGTGGTCACGCTCACGGGTCACTTGGACAATTTCGCCCAGAAATATGCCATCGAGCGAGCGGTGCAACGGGTGTCTGGGGTGCGCGCCATCGCCGTGGAGCTCGACGTCAGGCTCGACCCATTGCACGTCCGTAGCGATGCCGATATTGCACTGGCCGCCGAGCAAGCCCTCACCTGGCATGCCCTGGTGCCGCATGAGCGTGTCCGAGTCCAAGTGGAAAAGGGTTGGATCACCTTGAGCGGAGAGGTGGACTGGCACTATCAGAGAGAGGGTGCCACCCAGGCGGTGCGCGAGCTCACAGGGGTGACTGGCGTCACCAATGTCATTGCGTTGCGGCCCCAGGCCACACCCACACACATCAGTGATCGCATCCGAGCTGCGCTGACACGACAGGTGGAACGTGAGGCTCGCCGTATCGAGGTGACCGTCGAGGGCTCGACCGCCACTTTACGCGGCGGCGTGCATTCGTGGGCCGAGCGCACCGCCGCGGAGGGTGCCACCTGGTCGGCACCTGGTATTCGGCGGGTGGTCAACGAGCTGCAGGTGGGCTCGGCGGCCACGTCTTGACAGTTGGCTCTGACTTGCGAATCGGCAGATCGTCCAAGCCTGCGTCCTCAGCCACCCCTCTGGTGCTGCGGGCGCATACCTTCAAGCCATCGATATCCAGAATGTCGACGGCGCGGTTGTCCACTTTCAGGTAGCCCGCGTCGGCCAAAGCGCCAAATGAGCGGCTGGCAGTGGCATGTGCCACGCCGAGATAGCTTGCAATGTCTCGGCGATTCATGCGCAATAGCAATCGTCGAGGCGATTGACCTCTCTCGGCCATGTGTTGCGACACCTGCACCAGAAAGCGCGCCAGTCGAACCTCTGCGGCCACAGCCGACATCACCTCGGCAATTTCGGCCGACCGGGCAAGCTGCCGGCTGATGGCTGTTTGCAAGGCACGGTCAAATGCGGGTACCCGCTGCCGCAAGGTGTCCAGCGCTCTGACCGGTACCGCATACACCCGGCTGTCTTCGAGGGCCGTGGCTGCAGTCTGGTGTTGACCCGAGGCCAGACCATCGAATCCCATCACCTCGCCCGGACCCATGAAGCCGAGCACCTGTTCATAGCCATCTTCTGCCACGCGCAGGCACTTGAAGGTGCCCACCTGCACAATGTGCAAGGACTCGGCGGGCGCGCCCTCGTGAAAGAGCGTCAATCCGCCTCGAAGTCTGCGCAGTGGAATCGCATAAGCCTCTCCCAAGGGCCGTTCGTCGGTGGAGACGCCCATCACCTGCAGCAAATCAGACAACTTGCCCTGTGCCGCCATGGGCCCAGGCGAGGATGATCGTGCAGGCCAAGCGGATCTCTCGGAGCGCTCCACGCGCTCGGGCCGATCATTGGGATTCTCAAGGGTGGGGTGTGTTGCTTGCATCATGGGATCAAGCTTCGCGTCAATGGAGCTCAATGGCAATCGGTGAGCTCTGAAAAGATTTTTGGAATTTGCCCCTACATGATTCAGTGCTTTCATTTCATTTTCAGAATTTTCTGATGGAAAACTCTGGTCGCTTGGCGCATGATCCAAGGCGCTTATGAGGATATAACGTCATGCATTCTTCGCCGTGCGAATCGACCTCAGACTCGCTACGAATTCTGATCGCAGATGACCACGCCATCGTTCGCAAAGGACTGCTCTTTGTGCTCAGCGGTTCTGGCAAGGGGTGGACGATCAATGAGGCCAGCGACGGTTTCACCGCCTTAGATTTTTTGCGGCGCTTCCCGGTGGATCTGGTGATTGCCGACCTGTCCATGCCGGGCCTGAGCGGCTTGGACCTGATCAAGCGCATTCGCGATGAATTTGATCCCGTGAAGGTGTTGGTGCTCAGCATGCACGCCGAAGATCAATATGCCTTGCGTGCCTTCAAAGCGGGGGCCAACGGCTATGTCACCAAGGACCGAGCAGCCTCAGAGCTTTTGGTGGCCATCGAAAAAGTGGTGGCAGGTGGCGCGTATGTAACACCTGCGTTGGCCGAACGTGTAATCATGCAGATGAATGGCATGGTCGACAGGCCACCCCACGCCCAGCTCTCAGACCGTGAGATCGAAGTGCTGCGGCGTCTCGTGGCCGGCCAACGGTTGACGGACATTGCTGAGGATCTGCACCTCTCGGTGAAGACCGTGAGCACGCACAAGAGTCGCATCCAGGATAAGCTCCAACTGCCTAGCACCGCAGCCCTGGTGCGCTATGGCATGGAAATGGGCATCCAACCTCCCAGGCTGACGCTCGACCTCGACAATGAGAGTGGGGTACCTAGCCCGCAGCTCCCGAGTTGATGGTCTCAGCGTGATGCGCCAACATCGCTTGGGTGACCAAGGCAATGCCGCGGTCTGAGACGGTGAAGCGCGAACGGTCCTGTTCCGGGTGGACGCCCACCACGAAGTGATCGGGTAAGCGGCAATCTTTGTCGATGATCGCACGGCGCACGATGGACCCCTTGCCCACCACAGCACCGTGCAGAATCAGGGAGTCCTCCACCTGGCTCCCCTCCTCCGCCCGGGAGTTGGAAAAGAGCACCGAGCGCCAGACGCTGGCGCCACTGACAATGCAACCACTGGCCACCAATGAGTCGATGGCAGTACCCCGCCGTCCCTCGCCATCAAGCACAAACTTGGCCGGTGCCAGGGGCGAGCCCAAGCTGCGAATTGGCCATCGGTCGTCGTACAGGTTGAGTTCGGGCAGAGGTTTGACGAGATCCATATTGGCTTCCCAATAGGCATCTAGCGTGCCCACATCACGCCAATAGGGTCGTCCATCCACCATGTTGACGCAACTGTGTGCAAACGGGTGTGCTCGAACGCGGCCTTGGGCCACCAGTCTGGGCAACACGTCATGGCCGAAGTCATGCTGTGAGCTCAGATCTTGCGCATCTCGCTGAAGCTCGTCGTACAGGGCATTGGCCTCAAACACATAAATACCCATACTCACCAAGGCGGTCGAGGCATCGGGGCTGTTGGGCATGGGGTGATCCGGCTTTTCTTGGAAAGAACGCACCCATCCATGCGCATCGATGTCCACCACACCGTAGGCGCGCGCCTGCGCAAGGGGAACCTCGATGCAGGCAATCGTCACCTCGTGGCCTCCATCGATGTGATCCGCCAACATCCGGCTGTAATCCATTTTGTACACATGGTCCCCCGCCAACACCAACACCCGTTGAGGTCGGGCCTCACGCAACATGTCCAGGTTTTGCCACACCGCATTGGCCGTACCGCTGTACCAACTTTGATCCACCCGCTGCTGCGCTGGCACCACATCGATAAATTCTCCCAATCGCGCATCCAAGAATCCCCAACCTCGTGTGATGTGGCGAATTAAGCTTTGCGACTTGTACTGGGTGAGCACACCAATTCGCCGAACGCTTGAGTTGATGCAATTGCTCAAGGTGAAGTCGATGATCTTCATCTGGCCGCCAAAGGGCATCGCCGGTTTGGCACGCCAGTCCGTCAACTCCCGCAGGCGCGACCCTCGCCCACCCGCCAACACAACGGCATAGGTGGAATGATCGACGCTCAAGTCAAAGCCTCCGAGCACGCAAATGTGGTCTTCAGCGCCGCACACACCTCTTCGTCTTCCACTTGCGGAAAGTGCACATAGTGCAAGCCCACCGCCTCAAACAGCTCCGGGGTTCGCAGGCAAACCACGCCATCGACCAGCGTTCGCAACCCTTCAATCGCCGTGGGCGGTGCCACCGGTACCGCCACCACCACCTGCGCAGGTTGGCGTTTTCGAACGGCGTGGATGGCGGCCCGCATGGTCGTGCCTGTGGCCAACCCGTCATCAACCACCACCGCCGTTTTGCCCGCCAACGAGCCAATAGGCCGCATCCCCAGGAAGAGCTGCCGCCTTCGACGGATCTCGTGCAGTTCGAGCTGCGCTCGAGAGCGAACCCAATTCGCATCCACACCACAAAGGGCCATGGTGCTCAAGTCCAATTCGGTCACAGGGGGATCGGCATCGGCAACCGCACCCACGGCCAGTTCCCTTTGGTGGGGAGCCCCCACCTTGCGCACTACCAGAGGCTCCCAGGGGCATTGCAAAGCCTTGGCGACCTCTACGCCCACCGGCACGCCACCTCTCGTCAGCGCCAACACCACCGCGGCGTGGGGCTCGAGATGGCGTCGCAGCAGCGCTTCGCGCACCGCTGTTCCCAGTGAACATCCAGCGGATTTTCGATCAGGAAATGGAAGCGGCATGACGTCGATCGTGCCGTCGCTCGCGCTCCCATCGCTTGAGGGTGAGCAATGACTGGTGGTGCAGGGGTCGCTTCAGGCGAACATGTCATGCAGCTGGGGAGCCCCTAAAACGCCCTGCCCGTGCGCACACTTCAATGCGGCAGCTCTCGAGGCCCACCTCAGAGCAGCTTCATCGGTCCATCCCTGTGCCAAGGCCACACCCAAGGCCCCATGAAACACATCGCCTGCCGCCGTCGTGTCCAACACAGGCCCCACCTGGCAAGCCGGCATGGACTGCACGGTTCCACCTTGTCGTTGCCACATCAACCCTTGGTCGCCCAAAGTCACCACGGCCACTTGAGCCCCTGCGCTCAGAGCTTGCGCCAACCCGTCAGCCAGTGTGTGACGGCGATCGGCGGTGGTCGAGGCTGCAGATTGGTACACCTCGAGGCCGGGTTCTGAAAAGACCGCCCACGCCGCCAAGCCCACCAAGGCTTCCAAATCTTCTTGGGGGGCCACGTCAGCGTCCAGAATCGAGAGCAGTCGACGAGATCGTGCATGCGCCAGCGCGTTCTGAGCCCAGGCTGTAAAGCGTGGGTCCGTCAAGACCACGTCTGCGCCGTCCAAGCACGTAAGATCCAAAGGCCCCGCCTTCATCCCCGCGTCGCTGCGGTGACTGACGATAGTGCGTTCTCCGCGATGATCGACCAGGATCATCGACACCGAGTGTCTTGAACCGGGGATCGGCTTCAGACCTTTGGCGTCCACCCCCTCGCGTTTGAAATGTGCCAAGAATATTGGCAGAGACTCATCCTCACTCACGGGCGCGACCATGGCTGCGTGGGCGCCCAACCTGGCCGCGGCCACCATGGCATTGGCCGTCATGCCTCCCACACCGCAACGGTAGTGTCGCGCCGTGACTTTGGTGGCTGCCGCCGGCAAGGTATCCACCTCAAAGAAGTGGTCTAAAGCGACATGACCCACCCCCACCACGCGAACGGCACGCCATGGCGTTGAAGTTGCACCAGCGGAGCCGCCAGCATCAGTGTCAAGGATTGGGTTCATGCGACAGGGACGCTTTTCAAGACCTCGCAGGATATCGGGAATTGGATCTCCTTAGAATGCCTGCATGCCCCGACGCGTCTGGCGACACGCCCGCAAGCAAGTCCACCGCCGAACTGCTCATCTGCCTCCCAACGCCCAAGGCGTGCTGTGGATGGTGGTGTCAGGCTTATTCTTTACAGTCCTCAACGCCGTGGCACGTGGTCTGTCGCTGCACTTCGATCCTTACCAGACACAATTTTTACGGTATTTTTTTGGCTTGTTGGTGCTGGTTCCCTGGATCTTGCATCTCGGGCCCGCGGCGTTCAAGCCGCAACACGTGGGCAGTCACTTTCTGCGCGGCGCTTTGCACACCGTGGGCCTTTGGATGTGGTTTTCGGCGCTGCCTCAGATCCCCTTGGCGGACACCACCGCCATCGGCTTCACCGGCCCCATCTTCGTCATGCTGGGGGCCTACTGGTTGTTTCGTGAACCGATGCGATGGGAGCGGTGGCTGGCCACAGGGTTGGGATTCGCTGGGGTTTTGGTGGTCGTCTGGCCCAAGCTGTCTTTCATGCAAGCCATGAACGGTGGGCAAGGAGGCGGGTATCACCTCATCATGCTCGCCTCGTCCCCAGTCTTTGCCGCGTCGTTCCTGGTCACCAAGGCCCAAACCCGGGTAGACACCCACCGAACCATCTTGGTCTGGCAATGCCTGACCATTTCCGTGCTGAGCATGCCAGCCGCCTTGCTCGTGTGGAAAGCGCCAACCGCCGTCGAGTGGAGCTTGTTCTTGCTTTGTGGCGCCTTAGGAAGCATCGCCCACTATTGCCAGACCCGCGCCATCCACGTGGCAGATGTGGGCGCCACCCAATCGCCCAAATTCTTGGAGTTGGTCTGGGCGGCATGCTTAGGATGGATCGCCTTCGGTGATTCGCCTTCTCAAAGCACGCTGTTGGGTGGGTTGATCATCAGCGCCGCCACCCTGTGGGTGTCACGCCGTGAATCCAAGCAGCGATTCAGGCCCCCAGACCCACCGGCGCAGGTACCAAATTGACAATCCGGGTGAACAATTCGCGGAAGTCGTCGTCAGGTGTGTGCCCAGTCAGCGGGTCCTGGTTGGCCAGGAAGGCCTCGTCCAACTCTTTCCAGTCTTGTTCCGTGAGAACCCGATCGGCCAAAGGCAGGATGTGTTGTTCTTCCATGGCCATGTGGTGCAAATAGCTGTCCACATAAGTCTTGGCAAAGCTCTCAAAAGCGTCGCGGTGGGATTCGCCCATGACCTCATAGGCCAACAAGGCGTGTTCCAGGTCCCGCACCCGACGTTCGCTGCGGGCATGATCGTCTTCAAGCCTGTCCAAGATGTCGCGCACCTGGGGAGCCCGGGCTCTGACCTTGGGAAACAGCAGTTGCGACTCCAAGGGATGATGGCGCTTCTCTGGGAACTCATCCACGTAAAAAAGCATCGATCTCAAGGGCAGCAGGTCCGGCTTTTGATGCTGCCTGCGGCATTGCCCCAGTAGCAGGAGCAGGCTGCGCAGCATGGCGGCCAGGGCCGCATGTTCTTCAATGATTATTTTCCGGGCAGGGTGGGTCATCCGAGTCTCCAGCAGTACTCCCAGGTTCCCACACAGGTGACCCTTGGCACTTGTCGCAGATCAAACCCTGCGCGTCAGCGACAGGTCAGCGCAAGGACAGGCTTGGGAGGAGGGCCCTGAGCCGTTCCATCAAGTCTGGTGACGGGAAGTCAGGATCCACCACGGGCAAAGCGCCGTGGCACTGGGGGGCGCGAGCCCTCTGGATCACCCAATGTGGGGCGCCTCGCGCGGCCAAGCTCCGCGCGGTGCGTTCGAGCGAGGCTGTATCGGACCAGCTGGGATGCACCGTGGTGCGGCATTCGAACGCGACACCACTTTGACGCAACACGTATAGGCTCTGCCGAACGGCCCAAGCGCTTTGAGCGACACCCGTCACTCGGTCGTAGTCGGTGTCATCGTCCAAAGACGCTTTGATGTCCAAGCCCACCCAGTCGAGCTGGCTTGACACCTTGCGCAGTCGATCCCAGTACATCCCGGCGGTGTGCATCGCTACTTGGAAGCCCAAGGCTTTGACTTGCATCACCGCTTGCGGCAAGCAGGGGTCCACCAACGGCTCGCCCCCTGAAAACACCACCGAGTCCAGAAGGCCGCGCCGAGCCTCTAGCCAGGACAAAACCTGATCCCAAGCCCGCTGCTTTGAGGAGGCACCATGATGGCGCGACTGCAAATGGGGGTTATGGCAGTAGCCACAGCGCCATGGACACCCTTGCACGAACACGACAGCCGCCAGATGGCCGGGATGATCCACTGAGCTGAAAGGCACCCAACCCCCGATCCGCAATGATCGATGGCTCACGTCAATGCAGCACGCGATTCCACAAAACACACCCGCTCGGCAAACTCCCCTTGTTTGCCGATGTTGAACGACGCGACAGGACGGTGATAGCCCATCACACGGGTCCAGATTTCACAGCGTTGTCGCTCATCGTCTCGCAGCGCTATGCGCGGCTGCTCCGCACAGGGTAGCTCCGAGGTCTCCAACATTTCCAGGGCTTGCGACATGGTTCTTCTCCTTGCAAAAGGGGTGACAAATTTCAAGCGGGCAGCCCGTGCGCTCGATGCTTGGCGGCCAGGCGCTCCGCATCGCACTTGGGGCAAAACTCGTGATGGCCGCCCAAATAGCCATGGGTGGGGCAGATGGAAAATGTGGGCGTCACGGTGATATAAGGCAAGCGAAAGGTGGTCAATGCACGCCGCACCAGTTCACGGCAGGCGCCGGCGCTGGACAGGGGCTCATTCATGTACAGATGCAGCACCGTGCCACCGGTGTACTTGCGCTGCAGCTCTTCTTGACGCTCGAGTGCCTCGAACGGATCGTCGGTAAACCCCACGGGCAGTTGTGAGGAGTTGGTGTAGTACGGGCGCTCGGGTGTGCCCGCCTGCAAGATCTTGGGGAATCGCTTCTTGTCCTCTTTGGCAAATCGGTATGTAGTGCCTTCAGCTGGTGTGGCCTCTAGGTTGTAGAGATGCCCCGTCTCCTCCTGGAACTCCACCATGCGTTGACGCACATGATCCAACAAGCGCACCGCCAGCGCATGGCCTTGCGCATGAGTGATGTCGATGTGCCCTTGCGTGAAATTGCGCACCATTTCATTGATGCCGTTCACACCCAAGGTGGAGAAGTGATTGCGCAACGTCCCCAGATAACGTTTGGTGTAGGGGAAGAGCCCCTGATCCATCAAGCGTTGAATGAGTTTTCGCTTGATCTCCAGCGACTGCTTGCCCATTTCAAGCAAGTCGTCCAATCGAGCCATGAGGCCAGCTTCATCACCGGGAAACAAATAACCTAAGCGCGCGCAATTGATGGTGACCACGCCCACGGACCCGGTTTGTTCGGCCGAACCAAAGAGGCCATTGCCACGCTTGAGCAGCTCACGCAGATCCAATTGCAAGCGGCAGCACATGCTACGCACCATGTGAGGCTGCAACTCACTATTCACAAAGTTTTGAAAGTAAGGCAAGCCATAGCGAGCTGTCATCTCGAACAGGGCTTGGGCGTTGTCGCTCGTCCAGTTGAAATCTCGGGTGATGTTGTAGGTGGGTATGGGGAAGGTAAAAGTTCTCCCTCTGGTGTCACCGGCCATCATCACGTCGATGTAAGCGCGGTTGATCATGTCCATCTCGGCCTGAAGTTCACCGTAAGTAAACGGCATTTCCTGCCCACCGATCACCGGCACCTGGTCGCGCAGGTCTTCGGGGCACACCCAATCAAAGGTGAGATTGGTGAAGGGCGTTTGCGTGCCCCAACGTGAAGGCACATTGAGGTTGTATATCAGCTCTTGAATGCACTGCCTCACGGCCTCATAGCCCAACTGGTCTTTGCGCACATAGGGTGCCAGGTAAGTGTCAAAAGAACTGAAGGCCTGCGCGCCGGCCCATTCATTTTGCAAGGTCCCCAGAAAATTCACCATCTGCCCGACCGCACTCGACAGGTGCTTGGGGGGCGCAGACTCCACCTTGCCGGGCACGCCATTGAAGCCCTCATGCAGCAAGGTACGCAACGACCACCCAGCACAGTAGCCGCTGAGCATGTCCAAGTCGTGGATGTGCAAGTCGGCTTCCCGATGCGCTTTGCCGACCTCAGGCGCATAGACATGGTCCAGCCAGTAATTGGCAATCACTTTGCCTGACACGTTCAAAATCAGGCCACCCAACGAAAACCCTTGGTTGGCGTTGGCGTTGACACGCCAATCTTGCCGCTGCAGGTACTCGGAGACGGAAGACTCCACATCGACCGTGGTGCGACGGCTCTCGCGCAACTTGCGGTGCTGGTCGCGGTACAGCACAAAGGCGCGCAAGGTTTGGCGATGCCCCGCCTCAAACAGTGCCGCTTCCACGGCATCTTGAATTTGTTCCACATGGGGAAGAACGCGCCCGGCAGCTTGCAGGCTTGGCACCACCACGTCCCGTGTCAAACGCTGCGCCTGTGCGGCATCCAGCTCGCCCGAGGCCTGGCCTGCACGACGTATGGCGCTTTCGATCTTTCCAGTCTCAAACGGGCGCAGCCCTCCGTCACGCTTGATGACCTGCGCCGCTACCGCCAGACTCATGTTGACCTTTCTGCGTCCAAGCAGACGCTACCTATAGTGTGTTTTATCGCGGTTAGGCACTATAGGTAGAGTCCACACGCATGAACAGACCTTGCCTCACTCGACGATTGATCTGGGTCAATCCCAAAGAAGATTCAGCTGCTTTCGCTGGCCATGGGGGTGCCCAAGGGCACGCCCGGCGTCAGCAATCGCTCGATCAGGGCACGGACTGTTCCAATTTGTTGGCCAAAAGGCAGATCACCCACTCCCCGGAAAAACAGTCCTCGCTGGATGTCACCCTGCACGGCGCAGGCCAAGCGCTGATCAATGCAAAACTGGCCCCAACCCACCAACCCGTCGCGCAAGCCGCATTGGGCCAGACAGTCCCAAGACAGGGTGCAACGCGCTTTTTGCTGCACCTTGGCCTGCAAGCGTTCCTGCACGCGCAGATACTTGTCTAACCACGGGGTGCGCACGGCGCGCGCAGGCAAGCCTGCCACGCTGGTGAATTCCACCAAGTCCTCGCTGCGGGCACCTGCCAACACGTCTTTGAAAGCTGGGTCGGCATCACATTCTTGCGTGGCAACAAATGGCGTGCCGAGTTGCACACCCGCAGCCCCCAAGGATTGCACCCTCAAAATGTCCTCAAAGGTGCGAATGCCTCCCGCCACAATGATCGGCACCTCGCGTTCGATGCCGGCACCGCGCAAGAACTCCATGGTCTGCGGCACCACGTTTTCAAAGTCGAAACGCGGATCCTCCAAGTCACTGATTTTGGCGGCTCCGAGGTGTCCACCCGCCCAGCGGGGGTGTTCGATGACGATGGCATCGGGCAAGCGCTGCTTGCGCTCCCATTTCTTCACCACCAGGGCCACTCCGCGGGCGTCGGAGAGGATGGGAATGAGGGCCACCTGGGGAAAGTCTCTGCCCAGATCGGGCAAATCCAACGGCAACCCCGCTCCCACCACCACCGCATCGATGCCACTGGCCATCGCACGCGTGACCGAGACGGCGTAGTCCGTGACCGCCCGCATCACATTGATGGCCAACAACCCTCGACCTTGCGCAATCGCCTGGGCTCCCCGAATCTCACGCTCCAGGGCTTCCAGGTTGGCCGCCGAAATCTCTCGGCGCGCCAATTTCAAGTCAGCACTCGAATGCAAGTGTTGGGTTCGCTCCATCAGGTCCGGGTGATGCCGACGCAAATCCACCGAAGACAGCGTGCCCACCCCTCCCTGAGCCGCCACCGACCCTGCCAGCCGGTGAGCCGAGATGCCCACACCCATGCCACCCTGCACGATGGGCAACAACTCGCGCCCGGCCAAGCGCAAGTGCTTCAAGCCCAGGGTGATCAGGCGGCTCGCCCACCGAGACGGCGTATCGGAGATCAAGGGATTTTCAAGCATGAATCAGTCACCCGCTGCATTGCGCAGAGTCAATGAACAAGGGTCGCCACCATACGCGGCGAGCCGAGTGCTTCATTTGCCCCAGATCAGAAAAGTCCCAACCAAGCCCCTCATTGAGCCCGGGTTCAGGGATCGTCCACAATCGCGTCATGGTTGAATGCTCGTACTTGGCCGAACCCACCCCATCGCCTCGTCCCCTGGAGGGCGTGAAAGTGGTCGAGTTCTGCCAGATCGCTTCAGGGCCTTTTTGCGGCATGTTGCTGGCGGACTTTGGCGCGGAAGTGATCAAGGTCGAGCCTCCTGAGGGCGACGCCATGCGCACTTGGCCTCCGCTGTCTCAGGGCTACAGCGAGAACTTCGCCAGCCTCAACCGGGGCAAGCAGTCCATCGCCTTGGACCTGAAGCAAGCGCAAGACTTGGAATGCGCACGTCAGCTGGTGTTGCAGGCCGATGTGCTGGTGGAAAACAGCCGCCCTGGGGCCATGCAGCGCTTGGGCCTGGGGTGGGATTGGTTTGGGTCGCGCAAGCCGAGCCTGATCTACTGCTCGATTTCAGCGTACGGGCAAGATGGTCCGCGCGGCACCGAGGGCGGCTTTGACCTGACCATTCAAGCCGCTGCTGGGGTGATGAGCGTGACGGGAGAGCCCGATGGTCCACCCGTGAAAGCTGGCGTCCCGTTGGCTGACTTCGCTTCGGGCCTCTATGCCGCCTACACCATCGCTTCTCTGTTGGCACGGGTCCGTGCGGGAGGGCCAGGTGGTCAAATTGACGTGCCCATGTTCGCTGCCACGCTGGGCATTTCAGCGCTGCAAACCAGCGAATACTTTGGCAATGGCCGCAACCCACGCAAATTGGGTTCTGCGCACCCACGCAATGCCCCGTACCAAGCCTATGCGGCCCGAGACGGCTGGTTCGCGATCGCGGCCGGCAACAACAAGCTCTGGCAGCAGGTGTGCACGGTCGTGGGCACTCCCGAGCTGCTGGCAGATCACCGGTTTACGTCGCCCACCTTGCGTGCGGCGCATCAGACCGAACTCAAAGCGCTTCTTGACCCACGCTTTGCGAAGCGCACCGCCGCCCACTGGCTTCAGGCGTTTGCCGCCGTGGGCGTGCCCTGCGCACCCATCAACGGCTACGCGGAGGCCCTGGAGGACCCCCAGGCGCTGCACTTGCAACTGGTGCAGTCCCAAACCTTGCCCAATGGTCACGTCACCCGGACCGTGGTCTGCCCGGTTCGCATCGATGGGCAGGTACTGGCCGTGAACACCACCCCGCCCGAATTGAACGCCGACGCTCAGCGACTCAAGTCCGCGCTCAATGCCCCGCGAACTCCACCAGCGTGAACAGATTCAGTCCGGCATCGCGCAGCCGCTTGGAGCCTCCCAGCTCGGGCAAATCCACAATCGCAGCGCCCTCGATCACCTCGGCACCCAGCCGCTCCAACAAATTGCGGCCTGCCATCATCGTACCGCCCGTGGCGATGAGATCGTCGATCAACACCACGCGGTCGCCAGGCTGGACTGCATCCGTGTGCAGTTCCACGCTGGCACTGCCATATTCGAGTTCATAAGTCTCTTCCACCGTGGTGAAGGGAAGCTTGCCCTTCTTGCGGATGGGCACGAAACCCACATTGAGCTCGTAGGCCAACACCGCCCCCATGATGAAGCCCCGCGCATCCAAACCCGCAATGGCATCGGGTCGTGCATCGAAGTACCGGTGCACAAACTGGTCTATCAGCACCCGAAAGACCCTGGGCGTGGACAGCAATGGGGTGATGTCCCTAAACTGCACGCCGGCACTGGGCCAATCGGGCACCGTGCGGATGTGGGCGCGAATGATGTCCACGGCAGATTCGGTATTCATGGCTTTCAGCTCAGTTCAGATGGATCACGTCAGGATAAAGGAGAACTCTCACCATGGACTTTGACACGTTTGCGGCTCAATCCCGCGCCCAAGGTTACGACGAAGTGCTGGTGCGCGAATGGGAACCCCACCACGTGACCCCAGAACACACCCACCCCTTTGACGTCCATGCCGTCGTGGTGCAGGGCGAGTTCTGGCTGGTGGCCCAAGGCACCACCCGTCACGTGAAGACGGGAGACACCTTTGACCTCGCGCGCGACATGCCCCACCAAGAGCGCTATGGACCCCAAGGCGCCATTTTTTGGGCGGCACGCAAGCATTGATACGTCATGCCTTGGAACACCGCGTTTGAACTCACCGACCTGCAGGTCGCGCCCCACGTCAACCTGCGCGTTCGAATCCCCAAGGTCTTTCGTTCGGACTGTTCCACATTGCTGCTTTTGCACGGGTTTCCCCAGACGCATCTCATGTGGCGACGCGTGGCGGAGCGCTTGCAGGCGCACTTCAATCTCGTCATGCCAGATCTTCGCGGCTATGGGGACTCGTCCAAACCTCAGTCGCCCCCTGACCCCCCATTGAGCAACCCCACCCACGAGGCCTACAGCAAGCGGCAGATGGCGTTGGATTTGGTTGAATTGATGAACCAACTGGGAGTGCCGCAGTTTACGGTGGCTGGACATGACCGGGGTGGGCGCGTCGCGCATCGTTTGGCGCTGGACCATCCCGCCAAAGTGCGCAAGCTCTGTGTGCTGGACATTGCTCCGACACTGGACATGTATCAAGCCACGGACTTCGCCTTTGCCAAGGCCTACTACCACTGGTTCCATCTCATCCAGCCGGCACCCTTGCCCGAGACCATGATCAACGGTGACCCTGTGCCTTATCTGCACACCAAGCTCGCCGGCTGGGGTGGCACGCTCAGCGCCTACACGCCCGAGGCGCTGCAGGACTATGAGCGCTGCATCCGCAATCCGGCCACGGTGCATGCCATGTGCGAGGACTACCGAGCCTCGGCGACCATCGACCTCGAACACGACCGCACCAGCCGCGCGAGTGGCAACAAGGTTCAGTGCGATTTGCACGTCTTGTGGGGCGAGCGTGGCGTGGTGCATCGACTTTTTCAGCCGCTGGCGTTATGGCAGGCGCAATGCGCGGGTCAGGTCAGTGGTCGGGCTTTGCCTTCGGGACACTTCATCCCCGAGGAGTTGCCCGATGAGGTGGCACGAGAACTTTTGGGGTTTTTTGGCGCTGGAACCTGATGCGACAATGGCTGCCACATCATGAGCATGGTCGACGCAGACTTTCTCGTCATCGGTGCCGGCATCGCCGGGGCTTCTGCGGCCTATTGGCTGGCACCGCATGGGCGGGTGGTGATACTAGAACGCGAATCCCAGCCGGGTTACCACTCGACCGGACGTTCAGCGGCACTCTTCATGGAGAGTTATGGCACTCCGCAGGTGCGGGCGCTCACGATGGCCAGTCGGGCCTTTTTGGAATCTCCTCCTCCAGGATTTTGCGATCACCCTTTGCTCACCCCTCGCGGTGCGCTGATGGTGGCCACGCCTGCTGAGACGGTCCAACTACAAGCCCACTGGCAAGTCCTCCAACAGGTATCGCCCCGCGGTCAGTTGCTGGATGCGCAGGCCGCCTTTGAGCTCACGCCCATTTTGCGACGTGAGCTCTTGCACGGCGCGGTTTACGAGCCCGATGCTTCGGACATGGATGTGCATGGCCTCCACCAGGGCTATCTGAGGGGCGTGCGTCGGCATGGGGGCCAACTGCTGCTGAACGCCGAAGTGCAGGCCATGGCCCACGATGGAAGGGGGTGGGTCGTGCACACCACGGTCGGAACTTGTCGAGCTCCCGTGGTCCTCAATGCCGCCGGTGCCTGGGCAGACGGGATCGGACATATCGCGGGGGCACGGCCCATCGGATTGAGCCCCAAACGTCGCTCCGCCTTCATCTTCACCTTGCCCGAAGGCCTCAACGCATCGGGTTGGCCCATGACCATTGGCGTGAGTGAAGACTGGTACATCAAACCCGATGCCGGCATGATGTTGGGGTCTCCTGCCAACGCCGATCCGGTGCCTCCCCAAGATGTTCAACCCGAAGCGTGGGACATCGCACTGGCCATCGATCGCATTCAAACCATGACCACCTTGCAGATTCAGCGCCCCACACGCACCTGGGCAGGTCTGAGATCTTTCGTGGCGGATGGCGATTTGGTGGGGGGCTGGGATGCGCAGATTCCTGGCTTTTTTTGGGTGGCCGCGCAGGGGGGCTACGGCATTCAAACCTCGCCTGCCATGGGCGAAGCCTGCGCACTTTTGGCGCGAGGGGTCGCCTTGAGCGGACACTTGCAATCCTTTGGTCTGACACCCTCAATGCTGGCCCCAGACCGGCTCCACGCTCAGACTCCGTGAGTTCTTAAGGAATCGCATGCGCATCTTTTGCGGCGGCATCGCCACCGAAACCAACACCTTCGCCCCGATGCCCACGGGCATGGCCTCTTTCAAAGACCGGGGCTACTTTCCGGCAGGCCAACATCCCAATCAGATGTTTTACTTTGCTGGGCCACTTTGGGCTGCGCGATTGAAGGCACCTGCCAAGGGTTGGACACTGAAGGAAGGCTTGGTGGCTGGCGCACAGCCCAGTGGCATCACCACACGTCAGACCTACGAGGCGCTGAGAGATGAGATGCTGGCAGACCTGCGCGCGGCATTGCCGGTGGACATGGTGTTGCTGGGACTTCACGGCGCGATGGTGGCCGAAGGCTACGACGACTGCGAAGGCGACCTCCTGACCCGCGTGCGCGAAATTGTTGGCCCGCAGGTCGTCATCGGCGCTGAGCTGGACCCGCACAATCACTTAAGCGAGACCATGGTCCAAAAGGCCGACTTGCTCATTGCTTTCAAGGAGTACCCTCATACCGACGTGTTGGAGCGCGCTCATGAATTGGTGGACTTGTGCGAGGCCCACGTTCAGCGACGCATCCAGCCGGTGGCAGCCCTGGTGGACACTGGCATGATCGTCACCATGCACACCTCGCGCAATCCCGCGCGAGCCTTTGTCGATCGCATCCAATCTCTCGAAGGCAAAGAAGGGATTCTGTCGATTTCCATCACCCATGGCTTCGCCTGGGGAGACGTGCCCGACATGGGGACGAAGGTGCTGGTCTACGCCGACGGCGATGCTGCCAATGCGCAAGCGCTGGCCTCGCAACTGGCGAACGAATTGATCGGCATGCGCGAGCAACTCACGGTGCACTACCCCTCCATCGACGACGCCTTGGATGAAGCCTTGCGCGTCACTGGGGGTCCGGTCGTCATTTCCGATGGCGCTGACAATCCCGGGGGGGGTGCCGCCAGCGACTCCACCTTCATCCTTCGGCGTTTGCTCGACCGCGGCATCGGCGCGGCGGCGGTCGGCCCTCTTTGGGACCCCGTGGCTGCGCGCGTAGCCATCGAGGCTGGCGTGGGCGCGCGGCTCGCCTTGCGCATCGGAGGCAAGATCAGTCCGTTGTCGGGAGATCCACTGGACTTGGACTGCACCGTCAAGGCCGTCCAATCCGAACACACTCAAACGGGCTTGTCTAACACCACGGTCCACATGGGCGACTGCGCCTTGGTGGAGTGT
Source organism: uncultured Rubrivivax sp. (assembly GCA_964498795.1). Lineage (GTDB taxonomy): Bacteria > Pseudomonadota > Gammaproteobacteria > Burkholderiales > Burkholderiaceae_C > Rubrivivax. Next base: position 43,949 of record CAZCJB010000003.1, read on the forward strand.
CGAGGTGTAGACATGCTGCTCGTGAGCCTGCGTAATCAGGCCATGGGCACCGATCTGTTCACCGGCATCGGTTGCGACTTGTCATCCAAGAAGATCGTGGTGGTCAAGTCTTCGCAACACTTTCACGCGTCATACTCCAAGATGGCCTCACACATCATTTATGCAGCCGCGCCAGGGGCCGTGACCCTGGACCTGCGCACGCTGCCCTATCGCAAGATTCGTCGTCCCAAGTGGCCCATCGACGCCTGAACTTCTACATTTCAAAGGAGCAACTCACCATGAACCGACGCACCCTGAACACGCTGATGGCCTCCTTGGTCGCAGCCCTGGTGATGATCGCCCCCTCTACGCATGCTCAGACCAAAACCCTGAAGGTTGTGGCTCACGCCGACGTCAAGATTCTGGACCCCACCTTCACCACCGCCTACATCACCCGCAACTTCGGCTACATGGTCTACGACATGCCATTCGGCCTGGACGAGAAGGGTCAACCCAAACCACAAATGGTCGACAAGTACAGCACATCCAAAGATGGCAAGCTGTGGACTTTCACCCTGCGACCTCAACTGAAATTCTCGGACGGGTCCTCCGTACGCGCGGCCGATGTCGTGGCCTCCATGCAGCGCTGGACGAGCAAAGACAGCCTGGGTCGGGCCATGACGGCCATTGCTGCGGCGGAGTGGAAGGCAGTCGACGACAAGACTTTCACCTTGTCTTTGAAAGAGCCATTCGGAATGGTCTTGGAGGCCTTGTCCAAACCCTCAGGGTTCCCGCCCGTGATCATGCCCGAGCGCCTGGCCAAGTTGCCGACCACGGCACCCATGACCGAAGTCATGGGCTCCGGCCCTTATGTCTTCAAACGCGACGAATGGGTCCCAGGCAACAAGGCGGTGTTTGTGCGCAACCCGCACTATGTGGGTCGAAATGAACCCTCCAATGGGCTGGCTGGCAGCAAAGCCAGCAAGTTCGACCGCGTGGAATGGCTCTACGTGCCCGACTCCAACAGCGCCACGGCGGCCCTACGCAATGGCGAGGTCGACATGATTGAGCAAGTGCCGCCCGATTACATCAACCCTTTGCGCAGCGAGCCCAACGTACGCTTGCGTCCTTCGGGTGCTTGGCAAGGTTGGATGGTGATGAACCAACTCCACCCCCCCTTCAACAATCCCAAGGTGAGGCAGGCCATTCTCAAAGCGGTGGAACAAGACAAGTTCACCGCCGCCATGGGCCACCCCAAGGATCTGCGGGTCACCCAGTGCAGCACGTTTTTCATCTGCGGCGGCCCTTATGAAACCTTCGCTGGCGCCGAGCCATGGCGCACGCCTGACCTGGCCAAGGCCAAAGAGTTGCTGGCGGCCTCAGGTTACAAGGGCGAGAAAGTGGTGCTGCTGGTGCCCAGCGACATCACCTACCTGAACGCTCTGGCACTCATGGCCGCACAGACCATGAAGAACATGGGCATGAATGTCGACATGCAAACCTCGGACTGGGCCACGATTGGTGCTCGTCGCGCAAAGAAAGATGCGCCAGAAGCCGGCGGCTGGAACATGTACGTCACGCAAGCGGGAAGCTTCGATGCCGACTCGCCCATCACCAACGCCTATTTGAGTGCCTCTTGCGGTACGCCGCTGCCGGGTTGGCCCTGTGACAAGGCCCTGGATGAATTGCGCATGGCCTGGTTGAAAGAAAACAAGCCCGCCAAACGCAAGCAATTGCTGGATCAGTTCCACGCTCGGGCTTTTGAAGCCTTGCCTTACATCAGCGTGGGCCAGTACTCGCCGGCCATGGCGCTGCGCAAGGAAATCAAGGGAGGTGACAAGCTCTGGGGCGGTCTGCCTTTGGTGTGGAACTTGGACAAATAATCCCGAGAGCGCTGGCTTCCACCCTCTATGGCGTTTTTGCTCAGACGAATGCTCGCCACTGTGCCCGTGCTGGCGGTGGTGGCGGTCGTCGTCTTTCTGCTCATCCATCTTTCGCCAGGTGACCCCGCAGCCCTGATTGCGGGAGACCTGGCCACCACCGACGACATCGAGCGCTTGCGCCACGTGCTCGGCCTCGATCAGCCGCTGTGGCGGCAGTTTTTGTGGTGGCTGGGACGCGTATTGTCGGGTGACCTGGGCACGTCCATCTTCACGCAAGTGCCAGTCACCCAATTGCTCGCACAGCGCATTGAGCCCACGTTGTCCATCGCCTTCGTGACCATGACACTGGCCGTCGCCTTGTCCGTGCCCTTGGGAACCCTGGCCGCCTACCAGGCGGGGCGTTGGATCGACCGCAGCGTCATGCTATTGGCCGTGCTCGCATTTTCGGCACCGGTGTTTTTGATCGGCTATGTGCTGATTTACGGCTTTGCGATTCGGCTGGGCTGGTTCCCCGTGCAAGGCTATGTCCCGTTGAGCGAAGGTCTGAGCGCTTGGATACGAAGCATCACATTGCCCTGCATCAACTTGGCCTTGCTTTACATGGCTCTGCTCACACGCATGACCCGAGCCACCGTGCTCGAAGTTCTGCAAGAAGACTACATTCGCACCGCGCGGGCCAAGGGCCTGGGCGTCCCTGCGGTCTTGATCCACGCGCTGCGCAATGCGGCCGTCCCAATCGCCACCACCGTAGGGGTGGGCATCGCACTGCTCATCGGCGGCGTGGTGGTCACAGAAACGGTGTTTGCCATTCCGGGCGTGGGGCGTCTGGTCATCGATTCAGTCCAGCGGCATGACTATCCGGTCATTCAAAGTGTGTTGCTCATCTCGGCGGCTGTCTACGTGTTCATCAACCTGATGATCGACCTGAGCTACCGACTCTTCGATCCACGAATTCGTTTCTAGCTGACACCACACCGCGCTCGTCATGCCCTCATCTCACGTCGCCGACACTGTGCCTCCAAGTGCTGCACTCATCGCCATGGACGATGGCATGCCCGCCGCCCGGGAGCGCACTCGGGGCTTGCGCCGACACCCGACTTTGGCCGCCGGCGCTTTGCTGCTGCTGACCGTGACCCTGTTGTCAATGGCAGCCCCCTGGATAGCGACACATGACCCCCAGGACATTGACCCCATGGTCCGATTGCAAGGGCCATCATCGGCACACTGGTTTGGCACCGACGCCATGGGTCGGGATGTCTTCAGCCGGGCCATGTGGGGAGGACGAATCTCCTTGGTGGTGGGGTTGTCAGTGGCTCTGTTGGCCACCGCAGCCGGGGTGCTGCTGGGGTTATTGGCCGGTTTTGTGCGCTGGGCCGAAGGTCCTGTCATGCGACTGATGGACGGGCTGATGGCCATCCCCGGCATCTTGCTGGCCATCGCGCTGATGGCCGTCACACGGGCCAGCGTGCTAACGGTCGTGGTGGCCATCACCATCCCCGAAATTCCGCGGGTGGTTCGCTTGGTGCGTTCCTTGGCCTTGACGCTGAGGGAGCAACTGTTTGTCGAGGCGGCCCACGCCGTGGGTACGCGATTGCCCACCATCCTGGGACGCCATGTCCTGCCCAACATGATGGCTCCGCTCGTGGTGCAAGCCACCTTTGTGGCTGCGTCGGCGGTTCTGATCGAGGCCTCATTGTCATTTCTCGGGGTGGGCATCCCAGCCCAGACGCCCAGCTGGGGCAACATGATGGCCGAAGGGCGCAACGTTGTGGCCGTGGCCTTTCACATCATTCTTTACCCCGGCTTGCTGTTGGCAGCGACCGTGCTGTCCATCAATTTGGTCGGCGATGGACTGAGAGACGCCCTCGACCCCCGCTTGGCTCGGCAGCTATGAGTGCCTCTCGCCCCACACTCCTGGAAGTCGATGCCCTACGCACCTACTTCGACACGCGCAACGGGACCGTACGCTCTGTCGACGGCGTTTCGCTGTGCGTGCAAGATGGACAAACCCTGGGCCTGGTCGGCGAGTCCGGTTGTGGCAAGAGTGTCACAGCGCTGTCCATCCTGCGACTGCTGCCCACGCCCCCCGCTCGACACGGCGGTGCCGTGCGCTATCGCGGGCAAGACTTGCTGCAATGGTCTGAGCGGCGCATGCGACAAATTCGGGGCAATCAGATCTCCATGATTTTCCAAGAGCCCATGACCTCGCTCAATCCAGTGCTCAGCGTGGGACGACAAATTGCCGAAACAGTGCAGGTTCACTCTGGTGATGGGGCGCGGGTGGGGCGACGCGAAGCCATGGAGCGCGCAATCGATATGCTCAGGCTCGTGCAAATTCCAGAGCCTCACCGTCGCGCCCATGAGTACCCCCATCAACTCAGCGGTGGCATGCGTCAGCGAGTGATGATCGGCCTGGCCCTTGCTTGTCGACCCGAACTGTTGATCGCCGATGAGCCCACCACGGCGCTGGACGTCACCATCCAGGCGCAGATCTTGGACCTCCTGCGCGACCTGCAGCGAACGCTGGGCATGGGAATGATCATGATCACTCATGACCTGGGCGTGGTGGCTGAGGTCTGCCACCGAGTTGTGGTGATGTACGCCGGGCGCAAGATCGAGGAGGCCGAGGTGTCAGACTTGTTCGACCAGCCGCTTCACCCCTACACGCGGGCGCTCATGGCCTCCATGCCCTCGATGAACACGCGGGCATCGCGGCTGGCTGAAATCCCAGGCCCGGTGCCCGCGCTGCATGAGCCCATCCAGGGTTGCGCCTTCGCGCCGCGCTGCCCCTTGGCCAAAGATCGGTGCCGTCAACAAACGCCATCCTTGCAAGCCCATGGCATGGACCATTGGGTTGCTTGCTTTGAGGCGGGAGGTGCATGATGGCCACGACGAGGGTGTCCGCCGTGAACCCCGAGTCGCAGGATTCGGTGCCTTTGCTGGAGGTACAGCAACTTCGCAAGCACTTCACGCCTCCAAGGCCTTGGCTCAGCCCGGCACTCCCCCCCGTGCAAGCCGTGCACGATGTGTCCTTCACGCTCGCGCGTGGCGAGACGCTGGCCCTGGTGGGTGAGTCTGGCTGTGGCAAAACCACCACCGCCAAGTCCGTCTTGCGACTGATTGAACCCACCTCAGGCTCGGTACGTTTAGAGGGTGACGAGCTCCTCAGCCTGTCAACGTCGCAAATGCGGACGCGCCGGCGTGACCTGCAAATCATTTTCCAGGATCCCTACGCATCGCTCAACCCGCGCTGGCGTGCCGGCGAGATCGTGGCCGAGCCCTTGCGGAATTTTGGACTTCACGACCGCCAACAACGGCTCGAGCGGGTGCAGGCTCTGTTTGCGCGCGTGGGCTTGCGTCCAGAAGCAGCCCAGCGCTACCCTCACGAGTTTTCAGGAGGGCAGCGCCAGCGCTTGGGCATCGCTCGAGCTTTGGCCTTGAATCCCAAGCTGATCGTCTGCGACGAACCGGTCTCGGCACTCGACGTGTCCGTCCAAGCGCAAGTGGTGAACCTGCTCATGGACCTGCAGTCCGAGCTGGGCATGGCCTATTTGTTTGTGGCCCACGATTTGGCAGTGGTTCGTCACATCAGCCACCGCGTGGCCGTCATGTACTTGGGTCAGATTGTGGAAATCGGAACTCGCGACGCCATCTTTGAGTCGCCTAGGCACCCTTACACCGAAGTGCTGTTGTCCGCCACACCGGTGGCCCATCCCAAGATGGTCTCTCGTCGCATCCGGCTACAAGGCGATCCACCCAGCCCGGCGCGCCCGCCCTCAGGGTGCCGCTTTCACACCCGCTGCCCTCTCGCACAGGCCGCGTGTCGTGAGAGCTCGCCCGCATTGACCCCTCGCAACAGTTCTGCAGGCGCCCATTGGGTGGCCTGCCACATTCGTTGAGGTCTACTCGACACCATCGTCGCAAAGGATTCTTGTCATGTCTTACTCGGCCTCACAACTGCACGACTTGCTCATACGAGGAGGCACGGTCATTGACGGCACACGTGCGCCCCGGTTCGATGCCGACGTTGCGATCGATGGCGGACGCATCACTGCCGTGGGGGACTTGAGGTCGCATGCTGCGCGTCAAGTGCTTGATGCGACCGATCTCGTGGTGGCTCCAGGCTTCATCGATGCACACACACACGACGACCAGGCCCTGCTGTCTCAGTCCGACATGACTTTCAAAGTGTCCCAAGGCGTCACCACCGTCATTGGTGGCAATTGCGGCGTGAGTGCAGCCCCGCTCTTGCAGGACATGGATCTGCCCATGCCCTTGGCGCTGATGGACGCCCCCAAAGGCGCCCGGTTCACCACCTTTGCTGCCTACCTCGAGGCGCTGCGACGCCAACCCTCATCGGTCAATGTGGCAGCGCTGGTAGGGCACTCCACTTTGCGAGCGGTGGTCATGGATCAGTTGGACCGGCCTGCTCGGCCTGAGGAAATCGAACGCATGCGTGGTCTGTTGCAAGAGTCGCTCGACGCAGGCGCCATCGGCATGTCCACGGGGACCTTCTATCCACCCGCTACCCATGCCACCACCGAAGAAATCATTGAAGTCGGCCGGCCTCTCACCTCACGTCAAGGTTTGTACGTGACGCATATGCGCGACGAATCCGATCAGGTCATGAACAGCCTCGAGGAAACCTTTCGCATCGGGCGAGAGCTCGACATCCCAGTGGTGGTATCGCACCACAAAGTCTCGGGCGCGGCCAACTTCGGGCGTTCGCAGGAAACTTTGCCCCTGCTGCGCGAGTCCATGAAGCGTCAGAAAATTTGCCTGGACTGCTACCCCTATAACGCCGGATCCACCATGATCCGCACGGATCGTGGCATGTTGGAATGCCCCGTGCTCATCGCCTCGAGCGAGCCGTACCCTGAGTGCGCGGGCCGCTACCTTCGTGACATTGCCAAAGATTGGGGCCTCGACCTGACGCAAACTGCGCAGCGCCTGCAGCCCGGCACAGCCATCTACTTTTTGATGGAAGAAGGCGATGTGCAACGCATCCTGGCTTTTGAGGACACCATGATCGGTTCAGACGGCATCCCCATCGGCGAAAAGCCTCATCCGCGGCTGTGGGGCACCTTCCCACGGGTGCTGGGACACTACAGCCGAGATCAAGGGCTCTTCCCGCTTGAAACTGCCGTCTGGAAGATGACCGGCCTGACAGCCAAGAATTTTGGGCTGCACGATCGCGGGACGGTGGCCATGGGCCAGTGTGCGGACTTGACACTGTTCAACCCGTCCACCGTACGGGACGCTGCCGACTACCAGCACCCCACAAGGCCTGCCGAAGGCATCCACAGCGTCATCGTCAACGGCGCGATGACATGGCACCAAGGTCAGCACACAGGCGCACGCTCCGGACAGGTGCTCACGCGCACAGGTGCCGGAGCATGAGCTCAGCCATTCAGCGTTTCGCAACACCCTTCCCCGTGCCTCTTTCAAAGGCGGTTCAGGTGGGGGGCTTCTTGTTCGTCTCGGGCGTGCTGCCGATGAACGCACAAGCTCAAATCCTCGCTGGCGACATCACCTCGCAAACCCGTGCGGTGCTTGAGCGCATTGCTCAAACCTTGGCGGAATGTGGAGCCCGCATGGAGCAGGTGGTTCGGGTGACAGTGTGGTTGGCCGATCTGGCAGACTTTGATGCCTTCAACCAAGAATACGCGCAGCACTTCGACGGCGCCTTACCGGCGCGGTCTTGCGTTCAGGCCGTTCTGTATCAGGGCGCCAAGGTCGAGATCGAAGTGCAAGCCTGGGTAGGCAGCGCGCCTTAAAACCCGACGGTGCCTTCGGAAACATCGATGCGCACCACTGGACGATGCAAGGTTGCCAGAGCGGCGCGGGCAAAGGTAAGTGCCCAGGTCCGGTCCGCAAAAGCCGCCGAGCCCGCGGCGCGGGCCACGCTCAGCACCTTGTCCACACTCAGCACCTTGCCCACAGGATTGGTGGGCACACATCCCAGCTCGTTGTACTGTTGATCGAGCCAGGCACGGGCTGCCTCATCGGTGAGTTCAAGCGCTTCGCCTGAACCCATCCGGAACCGCTGCGTTTCGCTGAACTTGACCTCGACTTCGCTGTGCATGACGCACCCCTTCTACCTTCTATAGTGGCGGGTGCATCTTCACGGATATCCACCTCCTTCAAGATGACATAAAACAAATGATGCCCAGACTCCTCTATAGTCTCGTCGCCAATGAAGCTCACCGAATCTTTTCAAAATTTGGATGAATTCGTCGCACTGCGCCGTGACATCCACGCCCACCCGGAACTGGGTTTTGAAGAGCATAGAACGTCTCGGATCGTGGCCGACAAGCTCCAAGCTTGGGGCCTAGAAGTGCACACCGGCGTGGCCGGCACGGGTGTCGTGGGGGTCTTGCGCGGTGGCAACAGCCTGCGCTCGGTGGGTCTGCGTGCCGATTTGGACGCCCTTCCCTTGCAAGAGGCCAACCAATTTGCGCACCGATCGCAACACGAAGGGCGCATGCACGCCTGCGGCCATGACGGACACACCACCATGCTGCTGGCCGCAGCTTGGCAGCTGTCACAAACTCGCGATTTTGCCGGCACCGTCAATTTCATCTTTCAGCCGGCCGAAGAAATGGGCAAAGCCGGCGCGCTCAAGATGATCCAAGAAGGTCTCTTTGAGCGGTTCCCGTGTGAGGCTGTCTTTGCCTTGCACAACTTCCCCGTCGGTCAGGTCGGAGGCTTTGCCACCCACCCGGGTCCCCTCATGGCCTCCAGCAACACCTGGCGCGTCACCATCCACGGCCGAGGCACGCATGCGTCGGTGCCGCACACGGGGCTCGATCCGGTGGGCGCCGTGCTCCAACTCGGGCAACAACTGCAAGGCCTGGTACCCCGGGTGGTGGAATCCACCGAGCGTGCGCTGCTGGCAGTCACTCAAATGCAGGGCTCCGAGGCCCCCAACGTCATTCCCGACCAGGCATGGGTGGGCGGGACGGTTCGTACATTTTCCGAGGCCGCCACCGATGCCATCGAGGCGGGCTTGCGTCAACTGGCCGAGGGCATCGCCGCGGCCCACGGTTGTCGTGCCGACGTGCATTTCAAGCGTGCTTCACCGCCGGTGGTGAATCACGCCGGGCCCACTAGGTTGGCCGTGCAAGTGATGCGCGAGATCGCGGGCGACGCCGCCGTGAACGATCACTTCCCCGCCGTCATGGGTGCCGAAGACTTTGCTCACATGCTGCGCGTCAAGCCCGGCTGCTACGCCTTCATCGGCAACGGCGATGGAGGCCACCGGCTGCCTGATCACGGGCCCGGCCCCTGCATCATCCACGGCACCTCGTTTGATTTCAACGACGACATCATCCCCATCGGAGCCGCCTACTTCGTGCGATTGGCAAAACGGTGGCTCTCAACGCCTCTGGAGAATCTGCAATGACGACCGTTCGTTCCTCTTTCTTGACCGCTCTGGTGTCGCTGGGCCTGACGCTGGCCTGTGGGGTCAGCCAGGCACAGTCTCAGCGCGTCATCCGCATCGTGGTGCCCTTTGGGCCTGGGGCGGTGCAAGACACCATGGCCCGTGTGTTCAACAACGAACTCGGACAAATCCTGGGGGCCACGGTGTTGGTGGAAAACCGTGCCGGCGCAGGCGGCACGATCGGCACCGCGGCGGTGGCCAAAGCCGCGCCCGACGGCAACACCTTGGTGCTGGCTGCGGCCAGCCACACCTTGGCCGGCCACCTCTATGCCAAGTTGCCCTACGACCCGCTCAAAGACTTTGTGGGCGTGTCTTTCCTGGGTCAGTCAGGCTATGTGGTGGCGGCACCCGGCAATATGGGCCTCAACAGCTTTAGCGACTTCTTGAAGACGGTACGCGCCAAGCCCGGGCAGCTCAATTACGCATCAGCAGGCAATGGCAGTGCCACCCACCTGGGCATGGCCTCGCTGTTGGGCAAAGCCGGCTTGCAAATGCAACACATCCCCATGAAGTCCACGGGTGATGCGGTCAACGAAGTGTTGGCAGGTCGAGCGCAAGGCGTGGTGGCCGCGACCATTGCTGTGGCAGGCATGCGGCAAGATCCACGCATCAAGCTCCTGGCCTACACCGGCGCACAACGCTCGAGCTTTTTGCCCGAGTTGCCCACCGCCATCGAAGCCGGCCTGCCCGGCTACACATTCGACTCGTGGATCGGTCTGCTCGCCCCGGCCGGCACGCCCAAGGCCGAAATCGATCGCATCCATGCTGGCGTGCAAAAGGCTTTCGCAGACCCTGTGGTCAAAGAACGCCTGATGCGCCTGGGCGTGGAATACACGCCCATGTCGCCTGCAGAATTCCAAAAGCTCTTGCAAGCGGATTGGGACAATGCCGCGCAGATCGTCAAGACCTCAGGCGCGAAGGTGGACTGAAAAGCTTCGCATCAAGTCATGGCGAGGCCCACAGGGCCGCGGCCATCTTCCACCCCAAGGCTCCCATGACATTGCTCACCTTCAAGGCTGCAGTGCTGTCGGCGTTCAGAACTCCACCTGAAGCCGGCTGTCCATAGGACGCAGGTTCTTGATCGCCCAGCCGATGAACTTGGGCGCGGTGTAGACCACCACTCCCTCTAAGTGCTCGGGCAGGATCGCATTCACGATCTTCATGGCTGGGGGTGGCAGGGGTTGTCCTTCGCCGACGGTCAGGCTGCGAAGGCGCACGGCCGACAGCGCCACCGTGCCGGGTTGGGGGTTCCATTGCAGACGAGACTCCGCACAAAACTTCCCTCCCAAGGCCCGCTCGGAAGCGGCCACCAGCATCTTGGGCGCAAAGTCCCAGCGACCGCACAACACCACCACCTCGGTGGTGCCCTCCAGCCCCAGGACAGGGTCTGACAGGGTCAGAGCGCTCTTGGTCTTGGGAAAGGCCTTTTCCACCTGCGTTTGAAGGGTCGCCACGCCAATGTCGATGGACGCAGCGTGACTCAAGGTGGGCCCGCACAGCAAACCGCACAGAGCGGCCGCGAGTGCGCGCAGGGATCGTGATGGATGTTGATGCAGCTGTTTCAAGTGCCACTCAGGTCGCATATCCCCTTGGAACTTTGGTGGGCCCTGTAGGATTCGAACCTACGACCAACGGATTAAGAGTCCGCTGCTCTACCAACTGAGCTAAGAGCCCTGGTGCTCGACTCCCGGGTGCACAGGGAGTGGTGGGTTGTGCAGGATTCGAACCTGCGACCAACGGATTAAAAGTCCGCTGCTCTACCGACTG
>CAZCJB010000004.1:0-37736 GCA_964498795.1 uncultured Rubrivivax sp.
CTGTGCGGCCTGTGGGTCAATCAAAGCTGGGCCAGCCCTTCCAGCCAGCCACGATGTCCAGCCGGTAATTGCGGGTGTGCGAAGGCACATCCCAGCGAAGATACAAGTCACCCATGAAGTAGTAAATCTTGCGGTTGGAGTGGGCTGAGCTGCGATTGGGCCACTCGAGGTACACGCCACAGCGCGGTGCCAACACCAGGCCATCCTTCCATTCCGCAGCGGTCTTTCTCGGATATCCCGCCTCCAGTTGGGCGACGGCGTTGGACTTGACGCTCCAGCGCATGAACTCCATGGCCTTGAACGCGTAGACCACGCCTTGGCCATCCGGCAATTCGGCGTAAACCGGGCAGAGAGGCCCGTCCTCGAAGATGCCCGGCAAGACCTCATCGATGGTTGTGTGTGCAGTGCTGAGGCAGCGCTGATCAAGGTTCCACCTCGCGATGTCGCGCCCTTGATCGAAAAGGAACATCACTTCGGCGCCCCATTGGGGCACATGCAGGGCCGCTCGAAGCCCCCGGCCTTGCCCTGCCTCCATCAACCCGGGAAAGTGGGTCCTTACGTCCCGAGGGTAATCGGCACACAACTTTTCCTCTAATACGTCCCAGGATGCGAACTTGTCGTTTTTGAAGAAGTAAATCTTCGGACCGGCGGGCTCCCAGGGGAAGTAGGGAGTCGGGAGAAACAAGACGGCATCGGGCGACAGGGGAGGTCTTGACGGAGCGGTCATGGGGAAATGGCCTTTGGCTGAAGGTAAAAGTGTGAGGTCCCCATGTGGGGCTCTCACCACAGTTTAGAGATCCGCAAGGGCGGCAGGTGGCGATAGATATATTGATAGTATATTATTTCTATGTCTTCAATTCAGACCCAGTCTTTGGGCTACCGAACCCTCCATGGCCACCTATCAAGTCACCTATTGGCATGAAATTCCCTCCCAAGTCGACGCACGGGATCCAGGATCCAAACTGATCAAAGAGCCCCTCAGTCAGCGGTTTCTAGAGCTGATCGACATCATCGCTACCAAGAGGAAATTGGGGGGCACCGATGACTACATCGCCGGTTGGCGCAAAGGCCCCAAACTGGAACGTGAGGGAAGCGCCGAGGTCGTGGCCAAGGCCGTGGCCGCTGAGCTGGAAAGCGACTACGAAACGATCCGAGCACAAGCCATAGCGCAAAGCTCACCTGCGGCCAACGCATGAGTGAGGGGCGGATTAAAATATATTATTTGTATATGACTGATTTGTCACTGATCGGCTGTCCGTGATGCGCCTGGCGACCGATTCGATCGCTGCGCAGGTGGACTCAGACGGGCCGTTGAAGCCTGGGGTGATGATTTTTCGTCCTCTCCGCCCTCAGGTCGCGGAGGAGAAGATCCTGCGGATCCAGGGTTATGACGATCCCGCCCGCGTGCGCCCGGCCATCCGACAGGCCGCCGCTCAGATGGCGCGCACCGCAGAAGAGGTCTGCGAGGTGGAGGTGGTCTACCGGCCAGTGGCGGTCCTCCAACTGGATGACCAAGGCATCACAGTCGAGGGCTGTGTGCGGTTGACCTGTGGTGCTTTTGCCGACCGCCTTCAGGACTGCGTACAAGTTGTCCCTTTCATTTTGTCTTGTGGGCAGGCGCTGAGCCAAAAGGTGATCGAGTTGGCCGACGCGGGCGATCTTTTGGAGGCGGTGCTACTGGAGTCCGCAGGCTGGCTCTGTATTGAAGACGCGACGCGTCAACTGAAACACTGCTTGCGGTCGCAGGCCGACCTCAAAGGCTGTCGGATCACTTCTCGCATGGGGCCTGGTTACACCTACGCGCTCCTCGACGGCGAAGTATCCTGGCCGCTAGAGGACCATCCAAATTTGTTTGCCCTCTTTGACGGCGCCCGGCTTCCCGCCCAACTCATGAGCAGTTGCGCCATGAATCCCAAACTCTCCCGGTCCGGCCTCTATGGGATCGCACCGCTGCATGAACCCCAGGTGGGCAGACCTGAAGTCACCCATTGACATTCGACATTGAAAGAGGAAAGAAGCCATGAAAATTCCAGGCGACGGTTTGGTCATCATTGGAGAGAACTTCAATGCCACGCGAAAAATCAAGATCACCAGCCCCAAGGTGATCCAGCAAGATGGCAAGGTGTGTATCGGCTACACCGATTTGGATGGCAACAAACAGGTGCTGGATGTCACCTCGGTCATTCCAGATGATCCGAACAAGCGCAATGGATTCAATATCCCCCACATTGCAGAAGCTTGCCGCCAAAAGGATATGCGCTACATCTCTTGGGCGATCAAGAATCAGGAGCGTCATGGCGCCCACATGATTGATCTGTGCGTCGATGAGATGTCGGTCTATCCGGAGGAGCGAAAGGAGTGGATGCGCTGGCTCGTTCAAACGGCTCAGGGCATCACCGATGCGGTTCTTGCGATCGACTCTTCAGACCCAGAGACCATTCGTGCAGGTTTGGAAGCTCATGATTCGTCCAAAGGGCGCCCGGCCATCAATTCCGTGAACTTGGAAGATGGCCGACAGATCCTGGTGGAAATGGCCAAAGAACGCAATGCCATCTTGTTTGCCAATGCCAGCGGCAAGAGTGGGATGCCACAAGACGCGCGCCAGCGGGTTGACAATTTGGTGGGTTGCATGGACCTGATGGACAAGGGTGGAATCGCCATGGATGACCGGTATCTGGATCCCTTGGTGTTCCCCGTTGGTGCAGGTCCGGACTTTGGTCAGCATTACCTGGACGCCGTATCCGAAATCAGGAAGATGTATCCAGAGGTCCATATCTTCGGCGGGCACAGCAATGTGTCATTCGGATTGCCTGAAAGAAGGACCTTGAATTTCACATTCGTGGCTTTGTCGGTTATGGCTGGATGTGATTCGCTCATGATCGATCCCATCATGAATCCTTCCAAAGACTTCAATGACTTCATGTTCGCCGCCAATGCCTTGACCGGCCGCGATGAGTACTCCGTCAAATACCTGAAATACCAGCGTTATTTGACAGCCCAGGCCAAAAAGGCCGCCGCCGCAGCTGCGTCCGCGAGCTGAGGCTTCAACTCATAGGAGACACCATCATGAAAGAGCTCATCCCCCGCGAGAGATTCATTCGTACCCTTCGCCATGAGCCGGTTGACCGGGTATCCGTGCTCTATCGCATGAAACATGAAGCTAAAGAAAAGATAGCCCGCATCTACGGTATTGAGAAGACGGGAACGGGACTTGGACACGATCCCTCTTTGGAGCTGCGTCTGGGCAACGATGCCATCATCTACCAGATCGGTATCAATGCAGAGTTCTCGCATCGCCCCATTGCCATCGGAGAAACTTGGTACAACCACTTTGGTGTGGGCTACGGGAAAAGCGGGCTGGAGGGCCGAACCCACGAGGAGGAAATTGAATTTAAGAAGACTCAGGAGTTCTGGGGGCCTGCCAAGGTCGTGCCCGAGAACTTTCCCAAGTCTCATCCGATCACTTCCCCCGATGATCTCAAGAACATGAAGTGGCCCGACCCGAGCGATCGCCGCCTTCTAGACCCCATCAAGGCGCTTTGCGACAAGTACAAAAAGGACTACTTCATCATTGTCGACATTTCTTCGTCCTTGATCGAAGCGGCTTATGCTCACATCGTAGGAACTCAAAACTTTTTCTTAATGACTGCCGATGAGCCTGAGCTCATCGAAGGCGTTCTGGATGGGCTGACGGAGTACTACACGGCTTTGGGCATCAATGCCATTCGAGAGGGTGCAGACATGATTCGCATGGGCGACGACGTGGGCGCTCAACAGTCGATGATGCTGTCACCGAAGATGTGGCGCAAGCTTGCGAAGCCGCGATTGCAGCACATGTTCGATTCCTTCCGAAAGGAAAATCCAGACATCTTTATCAAGTTCCACTCATGTGGTGACTATTCACCCATTCTTCCCGATATCGTTGACTTGGGGGCAAATTTGGCGGGCTTGATGCAACCCACAGGCGGCCTCAAGGACAAGGCCGCTATCAAAGCAAAGTACGGCAAGGACTTGGCGCTGTGTGGGGGTTTCGACGTGCAAAACACGTTGCCTCGCGGGCAAGTCGAGGATGTTCGCCGCGGCGTACTGGAATGCTTCCAGACATTGGCGCCAGGTGGAGGCTACATCTTCTCGCCATCGCACTACATCATGGCCGATGTGCCCATCCAGAACATATTTGCCATGTTCGAGGCACAAAGAGATTTTGGTACCTATGGCAAGTGGCCATTGGTGTGACACTACGATTGAACAGACTGGAGAATCAGCATGGATGAACCGGAACTGAAACAACCCGAAGGGTGGGAGCAACGAGCGCCGGCCGGATGGGAGTGGGACACGTTGTGGGAGGCCATTGAAGAAGGTGACCACAAGTACGCCGACAAGCGCACTCGCGAAGCGGTGGAAGCAGGCATCAATCCCCGAGTGATTCTGGACGATGGCCTGTTCCCGGGCTTCAATGTCCAAGGGGAGCGATTTTCGGCGCAGATCATTTTCATTCCGGAAATGCTGATCACGGCCCGAGCCATGAAGGCGGGTTTGGCGGTGATTCGGCCACTGTTGGCTGCCAACAAAGAAAAGCCCGTGGGTACTTTTGTGATGGGTACGGTGCTTGGCGATATGCATGACATTGGGCAGTCCATCGTCACCATCATGTTGGAGAACGCCGGATTCAACGTCATCAACCTGGGAACAGACGTTCATCCCGACAAGTTCATTTCAACGGCCTTGGAGACCAAGGCGGATTTGGTGGGCTTCTCCGCCTTGTTGTCCACGACGGTGTACTACCAAAAGGTGACCATCGAGGAGTTCGAGAAAGCCGGTCATCGCAGCAAAGTCAAGATTCTCATCGGTGGGGCCCCGACGTCTCAGGAGTGGGCCGACAGTTGTGGTGCTGATGGGTGGGGTCGTGATGCCGTAGCTGCTGTCAAGTTGGCGTTGAACCTCATGAAAGAACCGCGAGAAGCCTGGGCCTGAACCATGACGTTTTCGATCGCCTACGTCGGCACTGACGGGAGTCAGCGGCACTCGCACATCCCAGCCGATCAAACTTTGCTAGACGCAGCTCGTCTTGCCGGCGTGGAAGTCGATGCGACCTGTGGGGGACGGGGTAGGTGCCGCAGTTGCCGGGTCAAGATCCTGTCAGGGCAGGTATCTCCTCCCACACTCCAAGATACGCTGCAATTGGGTCATGAGGAGGTTCAAGAGCGCTTTCGACTTGCCTGTCAGACGCATGCCGCCAGCGATTGTTCGGTGATATCCATGCCGCCTAAAGCGGAGTCGGGTTTTCAAATTCTCTCAGGCCAGGTGGACCTCACACGATCCGGTCAAATGCAACTGGACTCTGGGGTGGTCAAGCATCTCATCACAGCCTCCACCCCTCAAGGTGAGCATCACCAGACCTCTGACTTGGAAGAGGTGCTTTCGCGACTCCCTGCGGGGACCCAGCGTCAAGTCTCACTGGATCTGTTGCGCAAGGTGCCAACGTTGTTGCGCAAAGACAAAGGCAAAATGACGGTGACCACCTTTGGCTCTGAGGTCATCGATGTGGAGGCCGGTGACACCACCTCGAGTGCCTATGGCATGGCCTTTGACATTGGAACCACCAGCATCGTAGGCACCTTAATGGATCTGAGCACTGGCGAGCAACTGGCCAGTGTGGGAGGGCTGAATCCGCAGGCGCAATACGGTGGCGATCTGATGTCACGGATCGCCTATGCACAGTTTGATGAAACCAAGTTGGCGACGCTGAGGGGAAAGATTCTCAGCAGCATCAACGATTTCATCCGTGATGCTTGTGAGAAAGCACGCGTCGCCCCCGAAAATGTCTACAAAATTATGGTGGTGGGCAATACCTGCATGCACCATATTTTTCTCGGGGTGGATGTCAGCTATGTCGGCTTGGCCCCTTACGCGCCGGTCGTGCGCGATCTTTTGGTTTACCCTGCCCGTGAACTGCCCTTGAAAGTAGCGCCCCATGCCAAGGTGTGCATGCTTCCGATCGTGGCAGGGTTCGTGGGCGCTGACACCATGGCCTGTATCTTGGCCACCCGCATTTATGAAAGCGACCAGATTCGAGCGTTGGTAGACATTGGTACCAATGGTGAAGTGGTCATGGGCTCGAAGGATAAGCTTTACGCCTGCTCTGCGCCAGCGGGACCGGCCCTTGAAGGCGCCCAGATCCGCCATGGCATGCGGGGTGCGATGGGTGCGATCGAGCGAGTCAACATCGATGACGATGTTCAATGCAAAGTCATTGGAGATGCGCCGGCTATCGGTATTTGCGGGTCGGGACTCATCGATGCATGTGCCAAGATGCTGGATGCGAAAGTTATAGATGCCAACGGGTTGTTGCGTCGAGATAGCATGACGGCTCTTCCCGAAGCCTTGCAAGAACGCATTTGCAAAGGCGAGGGGGGGCGGCAGTTTGTTTTGGTGCGCAAGGAAAATGCGGGCAAAGACCATGACATCTCTATCACACAAGCCGATATTCGACAGTTGCAACTGGCCAAAAGTGCGATTTACTCGGGTATCGTGATGCTGCGTGATGTCATGAAATTGCGGAACGAGCACATTCATGAATTGATGCTTTGCGGAGGGTTTGGCAATTACATCAACATCGAGAGTTCGGTCAAGATCCGACTCTTGCCAGAACTCCCCACGGAACGCATCACCTACATGGGCAACGCGGCGGCGGTGGGAGCGCAGATGGCGTTACTTTCCGAGACCGAACGGATGCGAGCTTTTGATTTGGCCCAAAAGATCGAGCACGTGGCGCTTGCGGCCATGCCCGAGTTCCAGGACATTTTTGTCGAAGGCATGAACTTCACAGGCGAGACTTTTGCCGCGCAGGATCGTCGCGCCGCCTGACCATGAAGGCGCATCTCTTGTTTGGTTTTTTGGGCTCGGGCAAGACGACCCTCGCCAAATATCTTTTGGAGCAGATAGGCTCAACGGTCAAGACTGCCATCATCGTCAATGAGTTCGGCGAGGTAGGCGTGGATGGCGACATCTTGCGGGGCCGCAGCATCGATGTGGTCGAGCTGAACTCTGGGTGCTTGTGCTGCACGCTGCGCGGCTCGTTGCTGATGGCCATTGAGGAGTTGCGTGATAAGGCCAAGGTCGAGCGAGTCATTGTCGAGGCCACCGGCATTGCGCAACCGTCAGAGTTGTTGGACTCTTTGGCGCAGGCCAAGGAGGGCCATCGCATCGAAATCGGTCCCCTGGTCACGGTGGTTGACACGGCCAAAATGGCCAAGCTTGAGTCGATGCTGGGAGACTTTTACATCGATCAGATGGAGACGGCCGATCTGATGGTCGCTAACAAAATCGATTTGGCCACGAAGGAGCAGGTGACAGAGGTCACGCGTCGTCTCAGGGAAATCAATCCCCGCGCCGAATTGGTGTTTGCTGAGCAGGGACGAGTGCCTGTTCAAACCATTCTGGGTCAGTCAACGTCTCAGATCCTGGAGCACTATGTCGGCGAGTGGCAAGGCCAAAGGGGTGGCCGTGGTGACCACAGTGAGGCTCACAGCCATAACCACGACCATGCCCATGACCATGACCATGATCATCACCATGACCACACAGCGCCGGGGCATGTCCACTCTGCCCACGGGTCACCAGAAGCCGCAGCGGTCGAGTCCTTTGTGGTTCATTGTGGGGCCAGGGCTACCGAGCAGCGTTGGCGACAGTTTTTCGAGTCCTTGCCGAAAACCGTATGGCGGGTGAAGGGTTTCGTGATCGCCGGCGAGCGGTCCGTGCTGATTCAATATACGATGGGTCAATTGGAAATTTCTCCCGCCGAGCAGCCCACACAAGACGTGCTTGTCTTTATTGGAAGCTCGATGGACCGTCCCGCCCTTGAAGCCGCTGTGGCATTGACCACCCGGTAACAACCCTATGCAATACGGAGCTCCCACCGTTGCCCCCAAGCCAGGGACTGATCCTGCCGAGCGCAGGCGTTCCGAGCCTTCACGGTCCTTGGCCGAGGTCGCCTATGAGCACTTGGTTCGCAAGATCACTCGCTTGGAGCTTGAGCCCGGGGCCGTGTTGATCGAAAAAGATCTGATGGTGGAGTTTGGAATTGGTCGTACGCCCTTGCGGGAGGCCATGCAGCGATTGGCCATTGAGCGGCTTGTCAACCATCAGCCAAATCGAGGCATGTTCGTCTCTGAAATCACGGCAGCCAGCGTCCAACAGATCTATGAATTTCGCGCCATGGTCGACGCACAGGCCGCAGGTTTGGCGGCGCAGCGAGCCACCGCTTCACAGGTCGAAGAGCTGCGCCGCTTGCATTTGGTTTTGGTCAAAGCCACCGAAGACGCTGATATCGACAGCTATGTTGACGCGGATCGGAAGTTCTATCGGGTCTTGGGCGAAGCCGCGCACAACGATTGGCTTGCAGATTCTCTGCCCAGGATTTTCAATTTGCATTTGCGCTTGTGGTTTTTCATCTCCCGGCGCATTGGCAGTTGGGAGCGAATCGCCCAAGCGCATGAGGTCATGACCCGGGATGTCGTGGCGGCTCTGTCGTGGCGCGACGTGGCGCAAGCTGAGACAGCCATGCAAGCCTATGTCGCGGGCCGTCTCGAAGACATCAGGGACATTCTTTGAAGAGCCCCGCGCGGGTGCTGGTATATATTTGTAGGTCTCTGCGTTGCCTCGGATGATTCTATGAACAACGTTCAGGTGTACGAGCCCGCCACGGGTTGCCTGACCGGCGCATGTGGGCCGGAACAAGCTGAAGAATTGACGGCTTTTGAACAGGCTTTGAAGGTGTTGGAAGGCAGAGGTGTCACGATCTCCCGATTCAATCTGGGCTACGACCCTGAGGAATTCGCCAGTCATCCGGTCGTGAAGGCCACCATCCGCCAAAAAGGCATGGAGGGCTTGCCGGTTGTTTTTGTCGACGGTCAATTGATCAGCCAGGGCGCCTATCCCTCTCCTGCACAGCTGGGGGTATGATGGACATGGCACGTTTGGCCTTTGGCCGTAGGCTGTGTTTTTTCTAGGAACGACCGATGACGCAAGTTGAGGTTTTTGATCCGGCTCAGTGCTGTTCGTCTGGGGTTTGTGGTCCATCAGTTGATCTTTCGCTGGTACGTTTCGCTGCTGCTTTGGAGTCGCTCAAACGCCAGGGAGTGGAAGTCATACGTCACAATCTGAGCCAAAACCCTGCAGCATTTGCGGCCCATCCCGCCGTCAGTCAAGCGCTCAAGGATCGAGGCGTTTCTTGTCTGCCGCTGATCGTGGTAGACGGACAAGTGTGGAGTCAAGGCAGCTATCCCGACGCCACGCGGGTGCGCGGCTTGTCGCAAGGCGTGTCACCCATGCCAGAGCCCAGGGTCGATCCCACCCACGCCACTTGAGTTCCGCTCGGTTTGGGTTGGCGATGCCTCTTTCGCTGGAGACGCTCTTTCATCGCATCACGCGATTCGTTTTCGTAACGGGCAAGGGGGGCGTGGGCAAGACTTCATTGTCTTGTGCGCTGGCGCTGAATTTGGCGGAGCGTGGATGCTCGGTCCTCTTGGTGAGTACGGATCCGGCTTCAAACTTGGATGAAGTTTTAGAGACCGCCCTCGGCCCCACTCCAACGCCCATCGCTGGGGTACCTGGACTACAGGCGATGAACCTCAATCCGATGGTGGCTGCCACCGCTTATCGGGAGTCGGTGGTGGCACCCTTTCGCGAGGTGCTGCCCTCAGAGGTCTTGAACAACATTGAAGAGCAACTCTCCGGCGCTTGCACGGTGGAAATCGCCGCTTTCAATGAGTTTGCCGCGTTGATGGACAGTGCCGAGGCGGTCGGATCGTTCGATCACATCATCTTCGACACGGCCCCTTCAGGGCACACCTTGAGGTTGCTCGCATTGCCCGCAGCATGGAGTGAGTTCTTGGAGCGGCCGCATGCCCATGCGTCTTGCCTGGGGCCATTGCATGGGCTGGCCAACCACAAGGCAAGGTATGACAGGGTGCTCAAAGGGCTCGCCGATCCCAAATTGACCCTTCTGACGCTGGTTGCTCGACCCCAGGCATCGGCCCTCCAGGAGGCCGCGCGCGCGAGCGAGGAGTTGGCAGACCTCGGTCTGAAAAACCAATGTTTGGTGATCAATGGCGTGCTCACCGAGCGCTCCTCCAGTGATTCAGTGGCGCAGGCCATGTTTGATCAAGCGCAGACCGCACTGGAGAATATGCCCGAAACCCTGCGTCAGCTTCCACATTGGCAGGTCCGGCTGCGAGCTCATCAGATCTTAGGTCTTCAGGGTCTGCGCCGATTTTTTGCCCCTGAGCCTGACGCGGGAGAAGATGCCCCAGATCCTGGGAGGCCGCCAGCCTCGCCCTATGAAGGCCTTGAGGCGCTGATCGATCAGTTGGTGGCAGCGGGTCCAGGGCTCGTGATGACGATGGGCAAGGGTGGGGTAGGCAAGACCAGCGTGGCTGTTATGGTGGCTCAAGGCTTGGCGCGTCGTGGATGTCGGGTCCATCTGACCACCACCGACCCCGCCAACCATCTGCTGCATCTGGCCCACCAAAAGATGACGGGCTTGACAGTCGGAGCGGTCGATCCGGCGACCGAGTTGGCCCGATATCGCCTCGAAGTCAGGGAGGCTGCTTTGGATCTCGATGCGCAGGCCAAAGCGCTTTTAGATGAGGATCTTTCCTCGCCGTGTACGGAAGAAATCGCCGTATTCCGAGGTTTTGCCCGCGAGGTTGCACTGGCTGAGGGCCATCACGTGGTCATCGATACCGCGCCTACGGGGCACACAGTGCTGCTACTGGACGCTGCTCAGGCCTATCAGCGGGAGGTGTTGCGGCAACCGGGGTCCCTGGACCCGTCGGTGACCCAATTGCTGCCGCGATTGAGAGATCCCGGGTATACCCGGATTCTCCTCGTGACCTTGCCCGAGTCCACCCCGGTTCATGAGGCGGCTGCGCTGCAGCAAGACCTGCGCAGAGCGGGAATCTCGGTGTATGCATGGGTCGTCAACCAAAGCCTGGTTCCGCAAGAGATTCAGGACCCTCTGTTAAGAGCGCGTCAGACCCAAGAATATCCCTGCCTGCGCGAGGTGGAGCGCCTGGCGCCCGCGCTGCCTTATCTGATCCCTTGGCGCAGTGACTATGCCTTCGGTGCATGTCTGCCATGTGGCGAGTCAGAGTTGACTCCCCCATAGACCCACGTATCGTTGAGGAGATTCGGCAAAGGGAAACCCGACCCACATGGCGACGCCCCGACTCCAGCTAAAAACTACGGCTACTCACCGGCTTTTGATCCGCGGTTGCAAGGTAGATACCTGGGTGGGGGTCTATGAGCATGAACGTGCTCAGCGGTCCACGGTCGTCTTTGATATCGACCTAGAGATTGATGGCCGACAGGCCGCGAAGGACGACCGCATTGACCATACCGTGGACTATGCACTCGTCGTTGCAGACATCCGACAGTCGCTCTTTGATCGGCGATTTCATCTGATTGAGGCAATGGCGGATTTCGTTGCCCAGCGAATCCTCCAAAAGTTCGGCGCCATCGAAGTCAAGCTGGTGATATTCAAAGGGTCGGTTCTAGACCGAGTGGACAACGTGGGCGTACAAATTGAGCGCTTCGCCAAGCCTTGCGATACCGACTCAATCAGTGCATCCCCGGCGGCCGACGTTCTTCATGAAGTTGGCGCTCTGCCGTAACCGTTTCAAGATCGGGGTCAGGCCCCTCCACCCGTTTTCCTAGGAGTGATCGATGAAGTCAGATATTGAAATTGCTCAGGCGGCGCATCCCAGGCCCATCGGCGAGATTGCATCTAAGCTGGGGATCCCAAACGACGCCTTGGAACCTTTTGGCCGGACAAAGGCCAAGGTGTCGCTGAACTACATCGACTCCTTGGCCAACCGCCCGGATGGCAAGCTCATCCTTGTCACCGCAATCAGTCCAACTCCGGCTGGCGAAGGTAAGACGACCACCACGGTGGGACTCGGGGATGCGCTGAATCACATTGGAAAGCGCGCGGTGATTTGCCTACGTGAACCATCCTTGGGTCCCGTATTCGGGATGAAAGGCGGTGCAGCAGGTGGCGGTTATGCGCAGGTCATTCCCATGGAGGACATCAATCTTCATTTCACCGGTGACTTCAACGCCATTGCGCTGGCCAACAACCTATTGGCTGCGATGATTGACAACCACATCCACCATGGCAACGATTTGGGTTTTGACGTTCGCCGTATCACATGGAAGCGTGTGATGGATATGAACGATCGAGCTCTGAGAGACATCACGATCTCACTGGGCGGCCCCGGTAATGGTTACCCCAGAGAAGATGGTTTCGATATTGTGGTGGCCTCTGAGGTGATGGCCATTTTCTGTTTGGCCAATTCTGTGTCGGACCTCAAAGAGCGGATGGGCAACATCGTTTGCGGATACACCCGCGATCAAAAGCCAATCCTTGCCCGACAGCTCAAGACCCACGGAGCGATGGCAGCGCTCTTGAAAGACGCGTTGGCGCCGAACCTGGTTCAGACCCTAGAGCACTCACCCGCGTTCATCCACGGCGGGCCATTTGCCAATATTGCACACGGCTGCAATTCAGTGCTGGCGACAAAGTCAGCCCTGAAGCTCGCAGACTATGTGGTGACGGAGGCCGGCTTCGGTGCCGATTTGGGCGCTGAGAAATTTGTAGACATCAAGTGTCGCAAAGCAGGTCTCAAGCCATCAGCCGCAGTACTTGTGGCCACCGTGCGAGCGCTGAAGTTTCACGGGGGTGTTGACGTCAAGGCTCTGGGCCAGCCCAACTTGCAAGCCCTCGAAAAGGGCATCGCCAACATTGAGCGACATGTCCGCAATATTCGCGAGAACTATGGTCTGCCTTGTGTGGTTTCCATCAATCATCGCACTGAAGACACCGATGCCGAGATCAAGCTGCTGATGGACAAGCTTGCAGGGCACGACACAAAAGTGATCTTGGCACGCCATTGGGCCCAAGGCGGAAAGGGCGCGGCTGACGTGGCTCATGAAGTCGTGAGGCTGTGTGAACAGCCCAGCAAATTCAAATTTGTATACGAAGAGTCAATGCCACTGTGGGAGAAGATGAAGGCGATCGCCACTCGCATTTACGGAGCATCAGACATCAGTGCAGATGCCAAGGTACGCGCTCAAATCAAAGTTTTGCAGGAAAGTTACGGGCACTACCCGGTTTGCGTTGCCAAGACCCAGTACTCATTTTCGACCGATCCTTCATTGAGGGGCGCGCCCTCGGGTCATGTCGTGAATATCCGTGAAGTGCGGTTGGCGGCAGGTGCTGAATTCATCGTCATGGTTTGCGGCGACATCATGACCATGCCTGGTCTACCCAAGGAGCCCTCGGCTTGCGCCATCGATATTGGCGAAGACGGCAAGATCGTAGGATTGTTCTAAGCAGTTCGTAGGAGGGCGCGCGTACGGTCTGTGCGCGCCGCTCCCGGTGTCTGACATGTGAGCCTTTAGGAAGACATGAGCGCAATCACTTCTGGTTCAAATATCGACACTCAAGTCCTTGGCGGACTGCAAGATATGCGCGCCGCCTTGAAAAGGCAGTCGAAGCTGAAGGGCCTGCAGCCCGACGACACCTCATTGCAGGAGGTGCGTTCAATGATCGGCCCGGAGCCTGCGGGCGGGTACCGGCGTGATTTGCTGATTGAGTACCTCCATGGCATCAACGATTCGGTAGGCGCATTGCGCGAACGACATCTCGTGGCCTTGGCGAGCGCCATGAAGTTGGCCATGGCGGAAGTCTTTGAAGTGGCCAGTTTCTATCATCACTTTGATATCGTGGGTGACGAGGACAAGATCAGCCCATGTGTTGTCAGAGTATGCGATGGCCTTAGTTGTGAGCTTGCAGGAGCGCGTACGCTATTCGACCAGGTGGTCCAACGTCTACAAGACGATGGCGTGCGCGTGATCAAAGCCCCCTGTATCGGGCGATGTGAACAGGCGCCAGCCGTCCTCGTGAGGCAGCGTGCAGTTCAATGTGCCACGGTAGCCGACGTCTGTGCCGAAGCCTCCCTCGCCACCCCGGAGCCCGAACCACCCGAGACAGTGAGGTTTGAGCACTACAAGGAACAAGGCGGCTATCAGGTATTGAAGCGACTCATGAACTTGGAGCTGTCTCCTCAAGCGGTACTGTCCACCATGGAGGACTCAGGGCTCCGTGGTCTGGGTGGCGCTGGATTTCCAGCCGGCAGGAAGTGGCGAATTGTTTCGTCTCAACCTGCGCCCAGGCTGATGGCCGTCAATATCGATGAGGGCGAGCCTGGAACATTCAAGGACAGATACTATTTAGAGCGAGACCCTCATCGGTTCCTAGAGGGGATGTTTATCGCAGCGAATGTGGTGGGCATTGATGCGATCTACATCTACCTGCGAGATGAGTATCACGCCGCGCGGGGGGTACTGCAGCGTGCGTTGGCTGAGGTAGATCGTCACTTCAAAGGCCAACTGCCTGCTGTTGAACTTCGTCGTGGGGCGGGTGCGTACATCTGTGGCGAGGAATCCGCCATGATTGAAAGCATTGAGGGCAAGCGAGGTGAGCCTCGGATGCGCCCTCCTTATATCGCCGAGGTTGGCTTGTTTGGTCGGCCCACGTTGGAACATAACTTCGAGACCCTTTATTGGGTGCGCGACTTGGTGGAACGCGGAGCGGTCTGGTTTTCCGGCGCCGGGCGCCACGGCCGTCGAGGTTGGCGCAGTTTCAGTGTGAGTGGTCGAGTCCAAGTGCCGGGCGTCAAATGGGCGCCCGCGGGGATCACCTTGAGGCAACTCATCGATGAGTTCTGCGGTGGGATGCAAGAAGGCCATCAGCTCTACGGCTATCTGCCGGGAGGTGCTTCTGGGGGCATCTTGCCAGCGCGTTTGGCAGACGTCCCACTTGACTTTGACACCTTACAGCCACACGGCTGTTTTATTGGATCAGCGGCCGTCATCGTACTCAGTCAATCAGATAAAGCGCGTGATGCAGCATTGAACATGATGCGATTCTTTGCGCACGAAAGCTGTGGTCAATGCACACCCTGCAGGGTGGGAACATCCAAGGCAGCGCAATTGATGGAGGCCGTCCGTTGGGATGAGACCGTACTGCAGGACTTGTCTGAAGTCATGGGGGATGCCTCGATCTGCGGCTTGGGACAGGCAGCACCGAATCCGATTCGATGTGTCATGAAGTACTTTGGTCATGAAATCAAGGGGGCTGCCAGTGAGCCATAAGTCAACTCTGGGTGATGACGCTCCTACAGTCGAGTTCATGCTCGACGGAAAGCCCGTCAAAGCCGCACTGGGTGAGACTATCCTGTCCGCGGCCCAACGGCAGGGCATTGAGATCCCCCATCTTTGCTACAAGCCGGGTTACCGTGCTGACGGCAATTGCAGAGCCTGCGTGGTGGAAGTCTGCGGAGAGCGGACGCTGGCCCCCAGCTGTTGCAGAACCCCCACCCAGGGTATGCAGGTTGAAACTTCCAGCCCTCGCGCTCGCAAGAGCCAAAAAATGGTGCTGGAATTGCTGCTTGCGGACATGCCTGATCAAGGTTTCAAGTGGTCTGATGCCGAAGGCAAGTTGCCACACGGTGAGTTGAGTCACTGGGCCGAGCAGGTGGGTGTCACCGCACGGCCGCAACTTCGTGCCTTGCGCCGCGCAGCCATTTCGGCTGACATCTCTCACCCGGCCATGGCTGTCAATTTGGATGCCTGTATCCAATGCACCCGTTGTGTTCGAGCGTGCAGAGAAGAGCAAGTCAACGACGTGATCGGCTATGCCTACCGTGGAGATCACTCTGCCATTGTCTTTGACTTGGCGCAGGCGATGGGCAGCAGTTCGTGTGTAGGCTGCGGCGAATGTGTTCAGGCATGCCCGACGGGGGCCTTGATGCCCAAGTCACTCATCGGTTCGCAAAAGGTTGATCGAGAAATTGATTCGGTGTGCCCCTATTGCGGGGTTGGATGCCTTGTCACCTACAAAGTCAAAGATGAGAAGATCGTTGCCGTGACGGGACGCGATGGGCCCGCCAATCTTTCCCGTCTTTGCGTCAAAGGCCGCTTCGGCCAAGACTACGTACACCACCCCCACCGGCTCACCAGGCCGTTGATTCGCAAGCCTGGTATTCCCAAGGAGCCCCGTGGACCGGATGTGCCTTGGCAGGAGGTGTTCCGTGAGGCCTCGTGGGAAGAAGCCTTGAATTTGGCGGCCAACGGATTGATCCAAATCCGGGACGAATTCGGTCGCAAGGCGTTGGCTGGCTTCGGATCGGCCAAAGGCAGCAACGAAGAGGCTTATTTGTTCCAAAAGCTGGTACGCACTGGTTTTGGAAGCAATAACGTCGACCACTGTACAAGGCTATGTCACGCCTCTAGCGTGGCTGCGCTCCTCGAAGGTGTGGGGTCTGCGGCAGTGAGCAATCAGGTCAATGACGTTGAGAATGCGGAACTGATCTTTGTCATTGGCTCTAACCCAACCGCCAACCACCCCGTGGCGGCTACATGGATGAAGAAAGCGGCCCGCCGCGGTGCGCGCATCGTCCTGGCGGACCCTAGAGTGACCGACATTGGCAGGCATGCATGGAAGACGTTGCAGTTCAAGCCCGACAACGATGTGCCCATGCTCAAGGCCTTGATTTACACCATCATTGAAGAGGGCTTGGCTGATCAGACCTTCATTCAAGACAGAACCAATAATTTCGAAGCCTTGAAGGACAGTGTCCAAGGATGCAGCCCCGAGGCCATGGCGTCGGTTTGTGGCGTGGATGCGCTGACCCTGAGGGAAGTTGCACGCGCCTTTGCCCAGGCCCGATCGGCCATGATCCTGTGGGGTATGGGTGTGAGCCAGCATGTGCATGGCACTGACAACGCGCGCTGCTTGATCGCGCTGTGCAGCCTGGCAGGGCAGATTGGAAAACCGGGGTCAGGCCTGCATCCGCTGCGTGGTCAAAACAATGTGCAAGGGGCCAGCGATGCAGGTCTCATTCCCATGATGCTGCCCAACTACCAGCGAGTGAGCAATCCGAAGGCAAGAGCGTGGTTCGAAGACTTCTGGGGAGCGACACTAGACGATCAGCCGGGATACACAGTCGTCGAGATCATGAACAAAGTGCTCGCGGACGTGTCTGATCCTCATCGAATTTTGGGGATGTACATCATGGGTGAGAACCCAGCGATGAGTGACCCTGATCTTCACCATGCCCGCGAAGCGTTGGCTCGTTTGCGTCACCTGGTGGTTCAAGATATCTTCATGACTGAAACGGCTTGGATGGCTGATGTGGTTTTGCCGGCCAGCGCTTGGCCCGAGAAAACGGGTACTGCGACCAATACCGACCGAATGATCCAACTGGGCCGACAGGCGATTCAGCCGCCGGGACAGGCTCGGCAAGACTTGTGGATCATTCAGCAGTTGGCCGAGCGCTTTGGTTTGGGGTGGTCATATGAGGGTCCAGAATGTGGAGTTGCCAGTATCTATGAGGAAATGCGCCAAGCCATGCAAGGTGTAATCGGTGGGATCAGTTGGCACCGACTGGAGCAAGAAGGGAGTGTCACGTACCCCTGCCTTTCTGCGGATGATCCGGGACAGCCTATCGTCTTCACACATCGGTTCCCAACCGAGGATGGACGTGTCAATTTGGTACCGGTGAAGGTCGTGCCAGGCGCTGAGCCGCCCGATTCGGAGTTTCCTTTTGTGCTCATCACGGGGCGTCAGCTGGAGCACTGGCACACCGGGAGCATGACCCGTCGCGCTCCGGTGCTCAATGCCCTGGAGCCCCGTGCCACGGTCAGTATGAACGGTGCAGACCTCGATGCGCTTGGACTGAAACCTGGCGCATCGATCACAGTGTCTTCTAGGCGAGGGGAGATCTGTTTGATGGTGCGCCGAGATGACGGGACGCCGCGTGGAAGTGTCTTCATTCCCTTTGCCTACCAGGAGGCGGCGGCTAACCTGTTGACGAACTCTGCTTTGGACCCCTTCGGGAAGATTCCCGAACTGAAATATTGTGCTGTGCGCGTCAGCGCAGCAGGCTCGCCGTCCCAGGAAACTGGATTTGCAGACCCTATGATGGCCTGATTCGATCCGCCGGGTGACTTGGGTTCCGTCCGTCGTGAGTCAACTTTCCATCCACGTGGCATTCAAGCGGCTCGAGGCGCTGGTCGATTGGGAACGTGCCAAGCGGGCTCAGATGTGCGTCGACTTGTCGCCCCAAATAGACCTGATGAAGCGATTGGGGCGGCCTCATCTTCGACCAATGACGGTGCATGTCACTGGAACCAAAGGCAAGGGAAGTGTTTGTGCCCTGATTGAAGCCGGGTTGCGTAGCGCTGGCTGGAAAGTGGGACGATACGGATCTCCGCATCTTCAGACTTTGAACGAACGTGTGTCCATCGACGGACAACCTATCGAGTCTGAATTCCTAGAAGTCTGCTTGTCGCGAGCCCTGGATGCGCGAGATGCAGCCTATGAAGCGTCGACACCTGCCAAGGATGCGACTTGGTTCGATGTGATGACTGCTGCAGCATTTGTCGCCTTTGAGCAAGCGGGCATGGAATGGGTTGTGGTTGAGGTCGGGCTGGGTGGGCGGCTGGATGCCACCAATGTGGTGGAACCGCAGATTTGCGTGATCACCAATATCGGGCTCGAACACACCGACGTTTTGGGAAAGACCCGGGCCGAAATTGCGATGCAAAAGGCGGGCATCATCAAGCGCGGAATTCCTGTCATCACAGGAGTTACACCCGACGACGAAGCGGGCAAAGTCATTGAAAATGTTGCGCGTGCGGTTCTGGCTCCGGTGACATTTGTCCCTGTCGCATCGTTGAGTGGGATCGGCCCTAAGAACCTCGCACTTGCTAAAGAGGTCCTGCAAGCGCTCGGAAGAGTCCAAGGGGTCATAAATCGTCTTCTCAATCGCCCGTTGATGGGTGCTGATCTGACGCAAGATCTTGTGCTGTCCTGCCGCCTGCCTGGACGGATGGAAAGGCGATCAATTCCTGCGGGTGTCGACGGTATTGAGCGGCGTATCGATGTGGTGCTCGACGGTGCGCATGTGGACTTTGCCTTGACGAACGTGGTTGAAGAGTTGCGACTTGAACCTCGTTACCGTGCACCGATGATCGTGGTGTTAGCGTTAGGCGCTGACAAGGATCCCCATGCCATATTCGACGCCCTTGGCGGTATCGCTGAATGGGTGATTTGTACATCGCTGGAGCACGGTCGCCCCTGCTGGACTGCCAATGACTTGGCACTCATCGGCAGCGGGTTGAATCTCAAGACCGTCGGTATCCCAGATTTGGACGCTGCGTTCGAACATGCGAAGGCTTTGGTGACCCAAGACCCCAACGAGACCTCTTGGATATTGATCACGGGTTCATTGCACTTGGTCGGGGCAATTCGATCGCGCCTGTGACCTTCCTGAGCGTCTCTTGAGTGTGGATGTATTGTCACAGGCTGCGTATCACCGGAGGACGCTCTCGAGGCCTCTTTGTGGAGAGGTTCCAGGCAGCGAGCGCAGGGCGCTGTGAATGGTGTTGTGCAGGAGCATAGTGACCGTCATGGGTCCGACGCCTCCAGGCACGGGCGTGATGTGGCTGGCTTTGGCCGCAACGGCCTCAAAGTCGACGTCGCCCACCAACCGGCCGTCGGGCAGGCGATTGATCCCCACATCGATGACCACCGCGCCAGTCCTGACCATCTCGGCTTTGATCAAGGCGGGTTTGCCTGCGGCGACGATCAAGATGTCAGCCAAAATGGTGAACTGCGCCAAATCCCGTGTCTTTGCGTGGCAGATGCAGATGGTGGCATTTTGTTGCATCAGCATCAGTCCCATGGGCTTGCCCACGATGTTGCTGGCGCCCACCACCACAACGTTTTGACCCTCAATGGGAATGCGTTCATGCATTAACAACTGCTGAACGCCAAAGGGTGTGCAAGGCGGGAATACTGTGTGGCCGTTGACCAAGGCGCCGACGTTATAGAGGTGAAACCCATCCACGTCTTTGTCTTGAGAGATAGCTTCGAGAATTTCTCGCACATTGAAATGGGCCGGCAGCGGCAACTGCACCAAGATCCCGTGGATATTGCTGTCGTTGTTCAACCGACCGATGAGATCCAGCACCGCCGAGGGGTGCACACTGGCAGGAAAGGTGTGGACGGTCGAGGCGATGCCTACATCGGCACACGCCTTGGCTTTTTTGTCGACGTAGACACGGGACGCAGGGTCCTCACCGATCAAAATAACGGCCAGTCCCGGCTTGATACCTTGACCGACCAACTCCGCCGCACGCAGGGCCAGTTCCCCTCTCAATTGTTTTGCGATGGCCAGGCCGTCAATGATTTTGGCTGTCATAAATCAGTTCTGAATGATCTTGTTGGTGAATTACCCTGGGGTCCTACCGCTTGACCACTCCACCTAATTGGACTCACACTGCAAGGTAGAGGCTCCTGGCCAGTTCTGCGATAGAAACCCTGACCTGATTCCATTCACGCGCCGCTCATGAACATACCTTTAAGCAAAGATCTCGAAGACTTGGTTCGCCGCAAGGTGGACTCCCGGGCCTATCTCTCAGCGGGCCATGTCATTGAGGAGGCGTTATTCTTACTAGAGGAGAGAGATCAGATTGCCGCAATACGACGAACGCATCTGTTGCGCCGACTGGCCTACGCGGTCTCTCAAGCCAATAACCGACAGCTGGTGAGTATGAGCGAAGTCTTTGTGGGCCTGGCTCGTAAGGCCAAGGCGCTGGAGTGATGGCAGACATGCTTGAAGTGCAATTCACATTCCAGGCCTGTGAAGACTTGGCGGCCATTTGGGATTCGGTGGCAGCCGACACCAGTGCATGGCATGCCACGCCGGCGGTCAATCAAGCCGAAGCCGATGCATTCATCGCGCGCTTGAGGCATCACGTAGAGTTATTGGCAACCAGTCCTGAAGTGGGTCAGGAGCGCAATGACTTGCTTCATGGGCTCTTGAGCTCCACCCTCGACCGATTCACTCTTTTTTATCGGGTTCGGGCCCAGACCATTGAGATTCTCAGAGTGTTGGTGCAGCCCGGTCTAGCCGGCAACAGCTAGTTCAAAGAGGGCGTTACCTCGCGAGTGCGGCATGGCCGCGGCAATTGCCAAAGCAATAAGGCGCATTGCTTGATTGCTTGCACCCGCACATGTGAAACTCGGCAGACAAGGGCGCCTCGAAAATAACGGGGTGCCATGAGGTACCTTCGTGTGCGCCGTCGCACCATGGTTGCGTCGCACTCAATCCGCAACTGCACCACCGGTATTGTTGTCCCTCTTGAACCCTCACCACGTAGGGGCCATTTTGAGCGCAACGCGGCAATGCTTGAGGCCAATCTCCGGCTCGGTCGGTCATGCACGTCTCTCGGGCAACTTCACCACTTTTTCAAGATTGGGAAAAGGGTCGGAGGCATTGGGCAGGCTCATGGCAGACACGAAATATTCTTGGAATTTCGCAGCCACGGCAGTCTCCACCTTTTCAACCTTGCGAACGACGGACTCGATTTCGCGCCTGGCGCCGGCGCTGAGAAGCGCGATTCGAGCGCCTGTGCCCGCGGCGTTGCCTACCGAGCGAACACGTTGGAGGTCACAGTCGGGGATCATGCCCAATGTCATCGCATATTTGACATCGATGTAACTGCCAAAGGCGCCGGCAAGAAGGACCTGATCGACTTGCGTGACGCCCATTTCGTCCATCAGCAGTCGAGCGCCAGAGTAGCAGGCTGCCTTGGCCAGCTGGATGGCGCGTATGTCACTGGGAACGACCTTCACGGTTCGGTCCCCACTCCGATAAAGGACGTACTCCACGTTACGGCCACGTGGTATCAGGTAGGGGTGGTCGGAGATCTCTCGACCTTTTGCCAGCATGCGTCCACTGGCATCGATGACGCCGCTGAGGAACAATTCAGCCACCACTTCAATGATGCCAGACCCACAAATCCCGGTCACGCCTACACCGGCCACTGCAGCTTCGAAACCCGGGTCATCAGACCACAACTCACAACCAATCACCTTAATACGCGGCGCCAAGGTTTGAGGGTCAATGCGCACTCGCTCAATGGCGCCAGGGGCTGCTCGTTGACCGCTGCTGATTTGTGCGCCCTCGAATGCCGGGCCTGTTGGGCTGGAGCAAGCGATCAGACGGTTGCTGCTGCCCAGAACGAGCTCCGCATTGGTGCCTACGTCAATCACCAAGGTCATATCGTGCGAGGTATGGGGCCCTTGAGACAGGATGACGCCCGCCGTGTCGCCGCCCACATGACCAGCGATACAGGGCAGCAGGTAGACATTCGCGCCCGGGTTGAGCGCCAATTCGACGTCCCTCGCTAAGACATTGACGCCCTGATCAACAACCAGCGGAAAGGGCTCCATTCCCAACTGCGTGGGGTCGATGCCCAGCACCAAATGGTGCATAGTGGGGTTGCCCACAATGGTCATCTCCACGACATCGGTCACAGGCACGCCCGCTTCATCGGTCATCTGGGAGACCAGTTCGCTCAGTGCCTTGCGCACTGCAGAGGTCAGCGCGGGAGCCTGCCCTTCGTTTTGCTGCAGGTACGAAATCCGGCTCATCAAATCTTCGCCAAATCGAATTTGCGGATTCATCATGCCGCCGCTGGCCACCACCTCCCCGGAGCTCAGCTTGCACAGATGCCCTGCCACCGTGGTCGTTCCTACGTCAATGGCAATGCCAAAGACCTCTTGCTTGAACCCGGGCCACGCGGCCAGCAAATGGGTGCCATTTCGCACGGCAACGGTCACTTTCCAGTCACCCGCATAGGTATCACCTGCACGGACAGCGGCCGACAGGGTGCGCATGAAACTGATATCAGTGAGCAGGTTGTCCAGCCCCCAGTCCTGCCGCAAGCAATTGAGTACGCGGGTGAGGTCGCAGGTTTGATCCTGCATACTGGGTTTGGTGAGCTCCAGATAATACAAACGCACCACGGGATCGATCACCAAGTCACGAATCTCATCGGCACCTTTTCGTACCATTTGCCGATGAATCTGACTGTCAGAAGGGACATCGATGACGACATCGCCCAGTAAGTGAGATTGACAACTCAGGCGGCGATCGGGGGCCAATCCTTTGATGCGTTGATAGCGTTTTTCTGTCTCGCTGAAAGTGCTTAAGTGGTCTGTGTGAGACTCGATCCCCAGTTTTGCAAACGAACCTTCGCTCAGAGATACTTGACAACGGCCGCAGACGGCCCGACCTCCACAAACCGAGTCGATGTCAACGCCCAATGACCGCGCGGCCGCCAAAACGGTGGTACCCACTGGGAAGTCGCCTCGCCTGCCAGAGGGCATGAAGACGACTTTCGAAGAGGCAGGGCTCGAATTTTCCATGGTTTGTCAGTGGAAGATGCAGTCTTCATCGGCCGCGTGGGCGTGCCGGCAACGCAAGCAAACGGGGGTTCTGGCGGGTTGTGGGCTGGAACTCTCGGCCTTGGTGGGGCTGACCACCAAGGCGTCCTGGTCGACCTCATTCATCAGGAAGGTTCGCAGGGCCTCAATCCGTTTGGATCCTCGCATGTCTTCAGCGAAAACGATGTAGGCGTCAAATGCTTTGATTTCATCGCCCAGCTCTATCTCCTGCAGATTGGCATCATCTTCGACGATATAACGTGGAAGCGCGGCGATGCCCAGGCCACTTTTGACAGCGCGGTACATGCCGTAGACGTTGTTGACCCGAAGGGCGGGCAGGCGGGGGTGACTGGGGTCGCGGCCCAGATTCAAAATTCGATCGAAATTCTTTAGGGGCGCATCGTGCCCTCCACCATAAGCAATGAGCTCATGGCGATCGAGATCAGAGATATCGCGAGGTACCCCTCTGGCAGCCAGGTACGTCTTGCTCGCGTACAAGTGGTAGCGAATGCTCATGAGTCGCTGTTGGATGAGTTCCCCGCGAGTCTGTTCTTCGAAGCGGATGGCCACGTCGGCCTGGCGGGAGAGTAAATCCAGCTCGGGCGAGTCCACCAACAACACCGACACTCTGATGTCGGGGTACATCTGGTGGAATTTGGCGATTCGTGGTGACAGCCACGCGGAGCCAAAGGCTACGGTGGTTGTGATTCGCAGAGGACCCTCGGCATGGGACCGTGCGTCGGAGATCTTCTCGAGAACCTTTGCGAGTTGCTCTTCCATGGACACGACGGCCTGGTAGAAGGCCTCTCCATGTTCCGTCAATCGCAAGCCTCTGGCGTGTCGATAAAACAGGGGAATCTTTAGCGAAGATTCCAGTGACCCAATCTGGCGACTGATCGCTGACTGACTGAGCTCTAATTTTCTGGCTGCGGCAGTAAAACTACCTGCCTCGACCACAACCAAAAATACCCTTAAGCGGTCCCAATCAACGAAGTCAACGGGCATGGACATAGGCAGCAGGCAACAACATCAGGTAAATATCAACGGGCACGAAACGAACGCCAGCCCGCGATGAGATCATATCCGGGCTGCCGCTCCTGCCTCGGCATTGGCATAGTCAGGTTCTGCGGACCTTGACCGCCTTAAAGCCTCCAAAGCTATCGGCGACGATTTCAAAACTCACCCTCATCCCCGGGACCAAGTCACCACCTTCAACCTCCGAAGTGGCGGACTTGTGGACATAGATTTCCTGGCCACTGCGATCGTCTCTCAGATAACCGCCAAAGGGAGTGGTGGTCGCATGGAAGCGGGTGACTGCCCCTACCGCCGGTCCCGGCGAGATACCACGAGCGGCTGCTTTGTCCATTGGCGGTTTGGATGTGACCACTTCCAGATGTGCCTCCGCTTGGAAGGAGTCCCAGATCTTCTTGGCTACTTCAGCCGCTGATTGAAGGCTCGTATCGATGTCCAAGATGGCCGTCGCCTGGCTTTGGGATGATCCATAGAGGGCCTGGCGCAAGGCAGCATCATCCTGATCTCGTGCGGCGACACTTTGGCCAAGCTGTCGAGTGCGGCCGCCACCTTCTTCCTTTCGCACTTTCCATCGTTCGTTGCGCACCTCGTCGCTGGCATGCAGACGAACCAAGTACACATTGGGGATGCCACTCAGTACTGCATCCATGAACGTGCTTTCGAAGATCATCAGTCTCTCTTTCCACTGAGCCATCGCACGGGTCTCTTCATCCACCGCTCGATGAAACTCAATGGGAAGACTGTGGGCCGTGGTCTTGCCAGTGAATTTAGCCTGTGTGGTGGCTTTCTCTCCGCGGTTGGTGACCTTGAAGCCTGTCATGATCGACAGCTCCTGAGCCACCTCGGTCTTCAATGAGCAAGTGGGTCCGTAGATTGCAATGATGTTTTCCATGGCTGACTACCTTGATGAATCAATGAGGCGTTCTATGAACTTGTCGTGCTGGGTGGCAGGTGCGGCGGTGTGGGGATCGAAGCCGCTTGGGGGGGTTGACGCCACAGGCCAGCCAGGACGCCCATCTTCTTGGCCTTGAGCAGTGCTTTCTGCGAATTCATGAGACGACCCAGAGGCGTCGCGCAGGTATGTATCAGCCGGGACGCGGGAATGTAGGCAATCAGCGCGCAAGAAGCCACAACATGTACGAGCCACAACGGCTTGTAAACCTGTGGCAGCCCGCTGACCAACGGCTGCAGCGCCCAAGCAAAGAACAAACCGACAAACGAAAACTCGGCACCATGCGGCGTCGGAGCGCCGGCAAGTCGCCAGCCCTCCACCAGGAATCCGCTGAGCACCACAAAGCCGAGGAAGATCACCATGGGCCGGTCGGCATACTTCTTTTCCGGCTTGTTTCGAACGGTCCAACCCCAATACAGTGCCAGGACACAGCCCAGGAGCATCATCAAACCCGTAAAGTCATACAGGAAATCGAACGCGGAACGCACAGGATGCCCGGGGATTCTCCAGATATCGGTCCAACCGAAGGCAGGAACCGCTTCCCGCAAAAAGACAGCGCAAAGCTCCACCATCACCATGGCAGCAAAGCCCCAAAAAATCAAGGTATGCCGCCACCACCGCAATGCGCTCGTGTTCCAAAGGGTGCGATGTAGAACTACATCTTCCATGAGAGTACGGCGCATGGCTTGCGGCTCTGCAAGATCGCGCTCGATGAACCGTTGGAATCGTTGGAATGTCAAGGCATTGGACTTCAGTAGCTTGACATAGATGCCTCTTTCAAGCGCTACCAGCGCAACCAGCACGAGGGGGCCGAAGACGATCCAATGCCATTCCATGCGCCCGGCCAGCGTTTCGTGTGTGTAATGCCCTGCCAAGGCAGCCACAGCCCAGACGTAAAACATGACCGTACCCCTGGCAGTCCACTGAATTGCGCGGACCAGCTCGCGGGTCTGCCCCCACCGTGTCAGGGTGAGCATGCAGGACCACAGCAAACACGCCGACAAACAAACGGCTGTCAGGAGGAACAAGGCGTAACCCCAGGCCGCCGAAATTGCGTCAAGGAGACCTGCGGCCAGCAGCGATGCCGCCACCGCGCTAGCCAGATAGAAAAACGCACCCCTACCAATAGCAGGAGTCGGCGAGGACGGTGAGTCGAACCCTGGAACCTGCATGGGTCAATGGCTGAGGTGCGACCGCATCGCCACTCAGGCCGCGGCCGTGGCCTTGGCCTTTTGGGCCTCGCGCTCGGCATCGATGGCCAGCATCTTGGCGTGGAGTGCGGGGTCGCCTCCTTTCAGGTCAGCCAGCGTAGATATACAAGCGCGGGCCTTGTCAACAGCAATCAGTGCATCCGCCGCATAGGCATCCGCACCAATCTTGTCACACCAAGCTTGGCTGATCGGGGCACCGCCAACGAAGACCTTCACTTCCTCGCGAAGCCCTTCGGCCTTGATCGCCTTGAGGGTCTCCCACTGCATATTCATGGTGGTGGTCAGCAGTGCTGAAAATCCCACGATCTTCGGCTTGTGCTTGCGTATGGCTGCGATGAAGTCCTCAGGCGGGACAGAAACGCCAAGATCAACCACTGTAAAGCCCGCAGCTTCCAACATCATGCCCACAATCTTCTTGCCGATGTCGTGCAAATCCCCTTGAACCGTTCCAATCACGACCGTCCCGATATCCGCCGATTTTTCGGCCACGATCAACGGCTTGAGGGTCCCCAAAGCAGCCTGCATGCACTTGGCGGACATCATCACTTCAGGCAGGAAGTACTCGTCCATTTTGAAGCGACGACCCACCTCGGCGATGCCCAGGGCCATAGGTCCAGCAATGAGCGTTCGAGGGGCTACGCCTTTGTCCAAGGCGTCAGCAATCAGTTCGGTGGTCGTCGCATGCTCGCCGTCCACGATATTCCACTCCAAGTTGTGGAACAGCTCTTTGACCTCAGCCGGCGCATCGGACCAGCGGTCCGTCTCCCGAGAATCCTCAATGTCGTATTGAAGGTCCTCAATGTCATATTCTTTGTCCGTGTCAATGGTCAACGGCATGTCAAGATTCCTGTGAGTTGGAGGATTCAGTCAGTCGAAGCCAGGGTTCAGGTCACGGCGTCTTCCGATCGCTTGCGGCGCACCTTCTTTTCTGACCATGGCTCATATCCTTCGCCCGTGTCGGCGCCAGGAGGTGGTTCTTTGGGCAATGGATAGACGCCATACTCGTGGGCCTCATCGATCATGGCCAATACATTTTCGGTCGGTACGTCGTGCTCCAAACGGTGAGAGCTACTTAGCAAAAATCCACCGCCATGTCCCATTTCCCAAATCCGTGCACGGACCTCAGCGCGCACCTGCTCCATTGAGCCCCAGGGAAGGGTTTCCTGCACGTCGATCCCTCCGTAGAAGAACATTTCTTTGCCCAGGAGGCGTTTGCGGGCCGCCGGATTGGAGTGGCGCGCAACCTTGGGGGGCAAACTGTCATGGCCATCTACACCACAGTCCATCAGGCCGCGCATGAATGGCTCAGCCAATGCACCACACGTGTGGAATTGAATCTTGCCATTCGGATTTTTGCGCAGGTAGTACTCTTTGATGGTACTGATCGAGCGCTGGTAGTGTGGCTTCAACTGCTCGTTGAACATGGCCAAGGATTGAAAGCTGGTTTTTTCGCTTGCCAGATCCTCTGGGCTCATGCGCATCCAGTCCATGTACTCGCCGCACTCGTCGATCATGGCCTTGTTCGTCTCAATCTCTAGATCTACCAACTTGGTCAACAAGGCATCCAGAAATTTAGGGGACTCAATGAAGTCTGAAAATATTTTGGCGTAACCCACCATGTATTTAGCCTGTTCATACAGCCCACCACGACCTGCTTGCCCCATCAGAGCAAAGGGAGTGTTTTCGCGGATGTACTTGCAGTATTCGCGCAAGCTCATGCCCGGTATTGGAGAGTCTCCCCACATGGATGGGTCGCGAGGGTCCGGCCAGGGGTACGCCTCGAGCATTTTCAACCCTTCTTCGAGAGGCGCGCTCGTGGCATGGAAGAGCGGATAGCCGATCATCTCGTAGTAGCCGCCGCGCTCGTGTGGCGTCCATTTGCGAACCACACCCCATTCGTCGACGTTGATCTCCGCGTTGGGGGGGGAGATACCCATGTCGAACGGGACTTCCTCGAAACGGATGGGCCGAAATCCCGGCGAGCCGCCCATGGGGCCCATGGAGATGCGCAAAAAGTCCAAATCAAGCTTGTAAGCCAGATCGATCTCGAAGCTGACATCGGTGGTCCAGGTGGTCGAGCCGGTCCGATAATCCAGCGTGTCGGCCTTGTAGTCCAACCCGACGGCCTTGCGCAGGTTCTGGTAACCCTCGATCGTGCCCCACAAGCCAATGGGCACCCGGTCAGGTTCGCGCAGATGAAGTGCGTCCAGGACCCGTTGACGTTGGGGAGCAATGGCCTTGCCGATGATCGCTGTCATGTTGACCTCTTGCGCGGGGCCAACCCCGCTTGGTTCGTTGTCAAAGACAACCAGGGACCCGCGACCCATGCACGGCTACCCTAGCTGCTTAA
The DNA here is from genome assembly GCA_964498795.1 of uncultured Rubrivivax sp. GTDB lineage: Bacteria > Pseudomonadota > Gammaproteobacteria > Burkholderiales > Burkholderiaceae_C > Rubrivivax. The sequence continues at coordinate 28,911 of CAZCJB010000004.1, forward strand.
ATCATACTGGCCCGACCATATCTGATACTGAGGCCCATTAGAAACTTGAGATACCGCAAGCCGGCTCTGCGCCAAACGCATAGCCCTAGCCGCGAAAGGGTCGCGGACAGGCCTGGCGCTTGACACAGAGTGGCTCATTTTCGAACCAAATGGTTACTTTTGCCAGGGCACTTGGAACTCTTTGAACGCCCCGTTCGTGTAAACCACGTAGGACATTTCTCGTACGATGAAGTGCTCCGGGGCATTGCCCTTGTTGATGGTCACATTGGGTACCACGCTGCCCTTCCAGTCTTTGATGGACTCCAGGGTTTCCACAAAGCGGTCGCGATTGATGTTATTTCGCCCCATGCGCTTGAGGGCCTCAGTGGCCACCTGTGCACCCGCAAATCCCCAGAGGTGGATCGCATCGGGTTCTTCCTGCGGGTAGTACTTTTTCAGGAGGCGAAGCGCTTCCTGCATTTGCGGCGCCGTGGAGTCAAAGTCACGGAAGATCGTGGCGAAATAAACACCCTCGACGGCCTCCTTGCCGGCCAGATCGGGAACCTTCGGACTCTTACCAAAAAAGACGTTCACCACGGGCGCCTTCCAGGCCAGCTTGCGCCGCTCGGTGTAAAACTTCGCCGCATGCTCCGGTGCACAAGAGCAAATGATGGCATCCGGGTTGGCGTTCTTCATGGTCAACACCTGGGAACTGACATCCACCTCCTTGGGCTCATAGCCTTGTTCGGCGACGAGTTGGATGCCATGCTCAGCCAGGACTGATTTGATTCCATCCAGGTGCGTTTTACCCGAGGGGTCGTTCTGATACAGCAACGCGATGCGCTTGGCCTTGAACACCTCCTTGGTGAATTTCACCAAATCCCGACCTTCATCCCGATAGCTGGGGTAGAGGGGGAATACCCATTTGCTTTGGATTTCAAGGGGCTTGGCAGCGCCCGTTCCTGCGCCGACGATGGGGATCTTGCTTTCCACCACATAGTCAATCACTGCCACGGTAGGAGCTGAGCCCAACGGTGCGACGATCGCGAAGCAGTTGTCACGCTCCACAAAGCGTTTGACGATCCCGGCCGTTCTGGCGGGCTCATACTTGTCATCCACCATATTGAAGTTGACCATACGGCCGTTGATGCCACCGGTCTCATTGACATGCTTGAACCAAGCGTCAGCACCTTTGCCCATCCGGAAATAACTCGAGGTACTGCCGGTCATGGGCTGGTATGAACACAAAAGGATTTCCTTGTCGCTGATTCCCGGGCCATTTTGGGCCCAGGCAGCGAATGGGGCGATTGCCGCCAGCAGGGCGGCCGCAAGGCCTGAGCCGAGTCGAAGCTTCAAATTTCTCATGAATGTCTCCGGTATCGTTGGGCACCTCGGCGTTGAATGTTGCGTCGGTGCTGGTTTCAAGGGGCGACCAAGTGGCCGAAGTAATCATGCCTGCCAGAGCATGAATACCTTGACCAAGTCCTACGCGCCCATATAGGACTCCACTACTTCTTTGTTCTTGCGCAGGTCTGCCGATTGGCCTTCAACGGCAATTCGACCCACTTGCATGACGTAGCCAAATGTGGTGTTTTTCAACACAACCTGGGCATTTTGTTCGACCACCAGCATGGTCATTTGACGATCTTTGTTGATCTCTCGCAGCGCGGCAAAGATGTCGATGACGAGGTTCGGTGCAATACCCAATGAAGGCTCATCCAGCAACAGCAATGAGGGCCTGGCCATCAAACCTCTTCCGATGGCGAGCATCTGCTGCTCGCCCCCAGACAGTGAACCCCCTAGTTGCCGCGAACGCTCCTTGAGCCTTGGAAACAACTCCAGCACCATCTCCAGGTCTCGCTTGATTTCTTCAGTGTTGGTGCGCGTGTAGGCGCCCATGCGCAAATTCTCTGACACCATGAGGTCCTTGAAGATCTTTCGACCCTCAGGCACATGGGCAATACCGCGCCTGACGATTTGGTTCGGCGACAAACCCTTCAGCGATTGACCATCGAAAAAGAAGTCACCCGCTGTGGGCTGTACCATTCCGGAGATGACTTTGAGCGTCGTGGATTTGCCAGCCCCGTTGGCTCCGAGCAGTGCCACCATCGCTCCGCGTTCCACTTTCAGTGATATTCCGTGCAATGCGCGGACCGAGCCATAGCCCGCGCTGATGTCGCTGAGCTGTAACTGCGTCATTCTGTAACCTCCTCACCCAGGTAGGCCTTGACGACATCTGGGTTGGCGCGGATTTGCTCGGGTGTGCCCTGCGAGAGGTTTGCACCAAAATTCATCACAAAGATGTAATCGCACACACTCATGACCATGGACATGTCATGTTCAACCATGAGGATGGTCACCCCCATGTCTTTATTCACCGACTTGACAACTTGTGTCAGCTCAGCAGTTTCTTCGTCGTTACAACCCGCGACAGGCTCATCCAAAAGAATCAATTGAGGCTGACCCGCCAGAGCGCGGGCAATTTCCACCCGTTTTTGAATCCCGTAAGGGAGGTGCTTGACGGTGACATCCAGTTCGTCGGCGATACCCAGTTGCTGCGCAATCTCATGAGCTCTGCGAACCAAAACTCTTTCATTTCGACGGGCCCACGGCATGGAGTACATATTGCTCACCGGATCACCCGCCAGTCGGTGAGCGCCCAACAAAATATTGTCCAATGTGCTCAGCTCATGAAACAAATTGATGTTTTGGAACGTACGAGCCATTCCCAAACCCACCATCTCGTCGGGCCGTCGGCCGTCGGTGCACTGGCCATGCATGTAGACATGACCCTCGTCGTGCAATTGAAAGCGAGACAAAACATTGAACAGGGTGGTCTTTCCAGCACCATTGGGGCCTATCAAACCCACGACCTGGCCCTGTTCGACGTCGATGCTCACTTGCTTGCAGGCCACCACACCGCCAAAGCGAACGACTATGTTTTCGCAGTGAAGAATCTTGGCCATGGTCTCAACGCTCCTGACGAAGTGGTTGTGCCGGTACAGCACCGAGATCGCTGACGGTGTCAATCTGGGCGCCAGCCTGCTGAAGCACTCGGCGCCTGAACCCCCTGAAAGGCCTTGCGATGAGATCGCAAACACCCGCAGGTGCAAACAGAAGCACGGCAATCAGGACCACTCCCTTCAGGATGAACGCAAAGTCGGCCAAGGTCTCAAGAAAGAAAGGCAGCATCGCCACAAATGCACCACCCAGAATCGGTCCCATGAGCATCGCCGAGCCGCCCACCACCACGGCCACCAAAATATCGACCGAGTACCAAATGTCTGAATAGACTTCTGCGGAGACATAGCGCACCACCAGGCCGCTCAACGCACCAGCGGCCCCGGTGATGGTGGCGCTGACGGTGAAGGCCACCATGCGGTAGAACAGTCGGTTGACCCCGCAGCTCTGAGCTGCTTTTTCTGCGTCACGCAGCGCTTTGAGAGCGCGACCGACGCTGGAACGCACCAGGCTGAACACAAACAATGTGACAGCGGCCAGAAAGGCCAAGGCCACATAGTAAAAACCGATGTCGTCCAAGACCCAGCCAAAAAACTTGTTGGGTGGCAGCGAAATGCCCTCGCGACCTTCAAAGAATCGGACATTGTTGACCATGGTGCCAATAAAAAAGGCAAAGCCCAATGTCCCGATGGCCAGGAACGGACCGGCCAGCCGTAGAAAGACCAGTCCCAAAAGAATGCCTACCAGACCTGCCATCAGAGCCCCTGCTATGACGGCGAGCGCCATGTCTACAGCCAGATGCTTCACCAGCAATGCGGAGGTGTATGCGCCGACCGCCAAGAAGCCGCCATGACCCACGGAGACAAGGCCTGTGTAGCCCGTCAAGATGCTGATGCCTTGAGCCGCGATGATGTAAACAATCACCAGTGAGATCTGTCCCGCCATCCAAGGCTTAAACCCGGGGATGAACGGAACGAGCGCCAAGACCAGGAACAGGCCCAGGACCAAGAGTGCATCTTGACGGGCAAATTTTGTCTTCAGGCGGTCCACGGCAGGGCGATTGAGAATCTTCGCCGAGGCGTGAGCCAAGGGTTTGGAGCTGCGCATTTCAGATCTCTCGCCGTTTTTGAATTCCAAACAGACCCTGTGGCCTCAAGGCCAGCAGCACAACGATCATCGCAAAGGCGGTGGCGGTCTTGTAGTGGGACCCCAGATAGCCACCGGCCAAGTTTTCTGCAACGCCGATCATGAGTGCGCCCACCACTGCGCCCGGTATGGAATACAACCCACCAAAGACTGCCGCCACATAGCCCTTGATCAGTACCTCGTCCATCATGAGTGGCGAAACATAGAGGATTGGCGCGATCAGCACACCGGCGAAAGCACCGAGGAAGCCTGCCATGCCCCAGGTGAGCAACACTATGAATCGCACCGGAATGCCCATCAGGCGCGCGGTCTCGGGGTCATCGGTGACGGCCCGCATGGCCACGCCCTGCTTGGTGTATTTGAAAAAGACGAACAACACGACGCCGATGGCCGCGGCCCAGCCCATGTTGATGAGGTGGCCTTCACTCACGATGACCCCCATGATGTTCACAGGCACGGAGTCGAAGGGGACAGGAAAGGATTTAGTGTCGCGGCCCCAGATCCAGCCTGCGACCCCATGCATGATGTAGTAGACGCCCAGCGTTGCAGTAAACAACGTGAGCCAGTCGGCGTCAGCGATGGGACGCATGATCAGTCGTTCCACGACGATCCCCAACCCGATCGTGAAGGCAACTGTCAAGGCAAGAGCCTCGTGGTAGTTAAAGCCAGCTTTGATCAACAGGACTGCAATGAAGGCGGCCACCATCGAAAAGTCACCTTGAGCGACATTGATAGTGCGTGTATTGCGAAATACCACGACGATTGCGATGGCGGTCAGCGCGTACAAGCTGCCTGTGGCCAATCCACTGGCGAGTTGTTGCCCAAACATTGGCGCTCCTTTGACAGAGAATCTGACGGTGATCCGGCAGTTTGCTGGGCTCCCTAAGCGGACGTCACGTAACCATCCAGGCCAGCCCAACTACACCAGCGGTTTCAGGAGCCGATGCTGGTTCGAGACGGGTGCCTCGTTAAGCGGGAATACCCTAAAGAATGAGTGGTTACCAGCATGAGTTCGATGCATGCCAGCCATGCAGTCAAAGTTTTGCAGCGTTTCCGGCCCATTGAAAGCTGCCGCATTGGGTTAGGGTGCGGGGCTGCGTTGCAACTGAAGTGGGATGGTCGATTGAGATGGATTTATCACTGATCTCGAGTCACCTCCGCCAGAAGTCTTCACACCTGCATTGGTCGCAGGTTCCGGGGTGTTCGGGCTTTCATCTTTGGTTGAGCGATGACTTCGAGGCGACATGGCGGTGGTGCGAGCGTCGCTTGGGGTGCACCGGGCTCGCCCCGCCGTATTGGGCCGCGGCATGGCCAGGTGGACAGGCGATAGCCAGATTCATTGGGGAAAACCCAGGGCTGGTGGCAGGCCGCCGCCTCATGGATTTGGGTTGCGGCAGCGGTCTGTGCGCCGTCGCCGCGGCATTGGCGGGCGCTGCGCGTGTTCAGGCGGTGGACACCGACCCCCTGGCCTGCGAGATCGCAGCTGTCAATGCTTCGGAAAATGGACTGAGCCTGGACGTGGTTTGCGCGGATCCAACGCTGATGGGTGAAACCGACGCCGAGGTAATCCTGGCTGGGGACCTCTGGTACGAGAGGTTTGTGGCCCAGCGGATTTCCGGTTGGCTTCAAGGGCAAGCCCGCCGAGGTGCTTATGTGCTGATGGGAGACATGGGTCGGGCGTTCTTTCCTCGGCGCCGTCTGAAATTATTGGCCAGTTACCCCATTGCGGACCACCAGGGCTTGGAACAAGCCAGTCAAGTATCAGGTTCGGTCTATGCCCTGGGGGCCCACCCCAGCCTCGTGGACCTGCGGCGTTGAAGGGCTGGGGCCTGGGCGGCCATGCTGCAACCGTGTCAATGCGCATCTGGTATGCGTGGAGTGCATGCAAACCCTTTGTCACAAAACAAGCGGGTCTGCTAGATTGCAAGAGATGCAGACTCAGGTCAGCCGTTGCGGCAATTCAACACGGGGATTTTGTCCCTCGGTGTTCGTCCTGAGAGCAAGTGCACAGGAGACTTCATGAGCAAGCGCTTTCCGATCCCTGAGTTTGACCGAGATCGTTTCAAGAACATGTCCTGGTCGGCGCCCGCCTTGTTGAGTGCTTCCGACCAAGCTCGTTTGGCTGAGGCTGGGCAACGCGGGGATCCGTCAAGCTTTGGTACCTACGCGGTGGCAGTGCCTGCTGCGTTTGCTCAAACGCATTCCCTGGTGGGCCCTCATTTGCATGCCACGATGTGCATCGTTCCCCGACGGTCCGTCCATATCGTGGGGCGCTCGTGGGCCTGGCCCATTGAGCGTGCGCTCGTGGTGCAGTCGCTTCAAGGGGAGTCCTCCCCTGTGGTCGCCGACTGGACGACGCCTAGGCCGATGAGTACCCGCCTGGGGCCGCAAGATGGTATCGAAATCGATGGGGGCGTGTTTTACGTCATCATGACCCATCGGTATGGGCAAACTTGGATAGGAAATCGTACCCTGTCGACCTGTGCAACCGACGGGCAGGGCGGATGCCTGGAAGTGATGTCAGCCTGCGGCGAAGATGCTGACGACTTTCATGCCTGCAATCTGACGGCACATTGGTCGGCCTGAATGCGGGACAAACCCCAGGGTATCGGTGTTGACTGAGTTGACCACAGTACAGGTCACCTTTGTTTCACCTCTTGGTGAAGAGCGGGTCGTGGCTGCGTCTGTTGGGCGATCTGTCATGCAAGCTGCGGTCGACCATGAGGTGGGGGGGATGCGCGCTGAATGTGGTGGACAGTGTTCTTGCGCGACCTGCCACTGTTATGTGCCTGAACCATGGTTGTCCCGTTTGCCTCCTAAGATGGCCGGTGAGTCAGACCTCATTGATTTTGTGTGGGAGCCGCGGCCCAACAGTCGGCTGTCTTGCCAATTGCAGGTCACTGCGGATCTTGAGGGGCTGGTGATTGAGCTGCCTGCGCAACAAATTTGACAACTGCACGGGCGATGGGGGGCAGTCGTCTTTGCAATTCATTCGCGTCCAGTTGATTGATGCGCCGTTGACGTGTCAATATCGGGGGGTGTTCACCGAGAAGCTGCTTTGATGGCAGTTCAAGACCCCATGAATGTCTCTATGGATCCTGTCACCGAGCTTTTGCGTTCTCGCCCTTACCTGATCGCCGATGGAGCGATGGGTACCAACCTGTTCCTGCTGGGCTTGGCCAACGGTGCCCCCGGGGAGTTGTGGAACGTCGAACAGCCGGAGAATGTTCGGTCGGTCTATCAAGGTTTTGTCGATGCGGGATCCGACATTATTTTGACCAATACCTTTGGCGCCAACCGATTCCGTTTCGCATTGCATGGACTGCAGGGGCGGGTGCGAGAGTTGAACGTTGCAGCCGCTGCTTTGGCGCGAGACGTGGCAGACAAGGCCTCCCGAAAAGTTCTGGTGGCCGGTGACATTGGGCCCACGGGTGACGTTCTCGAACCGTTGGGACCGAGAACAGCATCGGAGGCTGAGGAAGCCTTTCATGAGCAGGCTGAGGCATTGCGCAGCGGCGGTGCTGATGTCGCGTGGATTGAAACCATGTTCGCCGATGCGGAGTTGGAAGCAGCGGTCAAGGGTGCGAACCGCGCCGGCCTGCCTATCGTGGCCACCATGACCTTTGATACTGGAGGGCGAACCATGATGGGTGTGCGCCCCGCCGACGCTATTCGGCACGCCAACGCTCTGCCGGTTCGTCCGGTGGCGTTCGGTGCCAATTGCGGTATCGGCCCTGCTCAATTGCTCGATTCGGTGTTGGGATTGGCTGCTGGCGCGGCGCCAGGGGACATCATCGTGGCCAAGAGCAATTGCGGTCTGCCGATGATGGGAGACGATATGAGGGTGCGCTATGACGGTACCCCGGAAATCATGGCCGACTACGCCAGGTTGGCTCGTGATGCCGGTGCTCGGATCATCGGTGGGTGCTGCGGCACCACACCCATCCATTTGCGTGCCATGGTCGAGGCTTTGGCCGGTTCGGCCAAGTCCGCGACCCCGCCTACTTTGGATGAGGTCGAACGATTGCTGGGCCCCATCAAGAAGCGCACATCACAAGGGGTCGATGAGCGGCGAAGAAGGCCTTCTACTCAACCTTGATCGGTTCAACGTGCGTGGGTTATAGCAACAGGAGAATCACTTTATGAGTGCGAGCACTGATAACTTGGGAGCACGTCTGGCGGGCATCAAGGGCGCCGAGGTCATTAAGAGTTTTTGCTATACCTGTCCCTGGCAATGCCCAACTGAGGTTTTCGTGCGCGACGGCAAGATCGTGTACCAGAAGGGCAACCCCGAGGCGCCCAACAACATAGGTGCACGCTGTGCCAAGGGCATGGCCAGTTGGTGGGTGTCCAGAGATCCGGATCGCCTCAAATATCCGATGATTCGCACCAACCCCAAGGGGCAGCCCGGGCAATTCCGGCGGGCCTCTTGGGATGAAGCGTTCGAATTCATTGCCACCAGGCTCACCGCGATCCGCGACAAATGGGGTCCCGAGGCACTCGCGCTGACCTGTCACCACGATCCCAACACGCAGTTCTACCGCCATTTGCTCGGGGACCTTTTCGGCTCACCCAATATGTACGCACATACCTCGGGTTGCGAGCAAGATCGGCGTTCAGCTTGTCTGACTTTGTTTGGCCACGTCTTTCCGATGCATGACTTCGCGAATTCCAAATTCGTCATGCTGTGGGGCATGAACATGCTGGGGGCCAACCAGGGTTTATGGGAAAGCAGGGCGT
>CAZCJB010000004.1:37746-51432 GCA_964498795.1 uncultured Rubrivivax sp.
GCAAGAGAGGTTGTCGATTGGTGGTTGTGGACCCCGCTTTCACTGAGACCGCGCAAAAGGCCGATGAGTGGATTCCCATCCGTCCGGGTACCGATGCAGCCATGGCGCTGGCCATGTGCAGCGTCATCATCGAGGATGGCCTTTACGACAAGGTGTTCGTGACTCGCCACTGCGTAGGCTTCGAGGGGTTCCGAGAGCATTTGCGTGCTCACGGGTACACACCCCAGTGGGCTGAGGCCATCTGTGGCGTGCCGGCGCCAACCATCGTTCGGCTTGCGCGTGAATTTGCGCTGACCAAACCTTCGATGTCGGCCATTTTCAAGGGGTCAGGCTACTACACCAATGGTGCAGATGCGGGAAGGGCGTGCTACATACTCGATGCGTTGTGTGGGCAGGTGGACCAGCCCGGCAATATCAACCTAAAGGATTGGGCGCCTCTGCACAGCCCCGTGGATATCCCGGAGCATGCCAAGGGCAAAGCGGGGCATCCCGCGCTGCATGTGGCCATGGGCTACCCGTTGGCTCCGGATCTCCCAAATGCCCGGCTGCCCGACGCTGTTTTGGAGGGCAATCCTTATCCAGTCAAGGCCCTGTGGGTTCATGCCACCAACCCCGTCATGAGCGATCCCAATCGTGAACGGGTCCAAAAAATGTTCGCTGGGCTGGAGTTGGCAGTGGCGTGTGAGCTCTACATGAGCGAGACTGCTCTGGAGTGCGACATCGTACTGCCGGAGACCTCGTTTCATGAACAAGCCGAAATTCGCCAAGGGATGTGGATAGGAGCAGAGGTCATTCTTTGCCAACCCGTGGTCCCGGCGGTGGGCGAAGCCAAGCCACCCTACGAAATCGCGCAGGGTATCGCGCGCAAGATGGGTTGGGGCGAGTATTTTCCTTACCAGCGGTGGGAGGACTGGGCTGCGCTGATGTTGCGTGACATCCCCATCACCGTCGATGAACTCAAACAAAAGGGCTTCTGGGCGCAGCCTGCACGCTACGACAAGGTCAAGGACGGTTTGGCGACGCCTTCGGGCAAGGTCGAGATTTTTTCTCAGGCCTATGCAGACGCAGGACACAGCCCGTATCCGGTGTACGTCTCTCGCTCAGTCATCCCTGACGACGATTACCCTTTGCAAGTGACCCATTCCAAGCTGAGCATGCACTGCAACATCGTGACGCAAAACAATCCGTTGCTGATGGAGGTTTGCCCAGAAAATTGGGTCGAGATCAATGCGTCTGATGCGGCTCGTTTTGGCGTCGTCGATGGTCAAGATGTGGTGATCGAATCGCCCAAAGACAAAATCACGATGAAGGCAAAGGTGACCCAAGGATTGATTCCAGGTGCCATTTCGATTCGCCACGGCCATGGATTCGGGCACTGGGCGATGGGTTCGGTGGCCAAGGGCAAAGGCGCCCACTCCAACAATCTGATGGATAACTACACCAGCCCGATTACTGGCGCCAATTGTTACAACGAGTGCAAGGTGCGCATCCGCGCCGCGGTTTGATTCGCACAGAACTGCCAGGAGAGATCGTATGCAACATGGATTTCATTTCGACCATGCGCGATGCGTGAAATGTCACGCCTGTGAGATCGCATGCAAGACCTGGAACGAGGTCGATGTGGGCCCGCGCTGGCGCGAGGTGGTGAAACTCGAGTCGGGCATTTTTCCCGATGTCCAGGCGATGAACGTTTCAATGGCTTGTATGCATTGCGGAGACGCCCCGTGCTTGAAGGCTTGTCCGGTAAGAGCCATCAGCAAGAGCGCTGACAATGGCGTGGTCACTGTTGATCAGAACAAGTGCATTGGGTGTGGCTTCTGCACTTGGGCTTGCCCGTTCAATGCGCCACAACTGACCTCATTGAGTGGCAAGATGGAGAAATGCAATTTCTGTCAAACGCCTGGAATGGAGCGGCCTTTGGACATGCCCCGGGCTTGCGAGGAAATTTGCCCAACAGGCGCTATCCGATCTGGACCGCTGTCTGATGTGACACGCCAGGGGCGTGAACGTGCCGCGGCACGACTTGGCGGCGACTCGATGCAGGGCTTCCCGGCCGTTGTCGTGGATGGCGCGCGCAAGTTCGGCCACTGAGGCATTACCGACCTCATCCTCTGCAGGTAGACGTCCACGCGAGCGCGGACCCGCGCAGTTGCCCCTGTCCTCACGCAGTCTTAACCGGTGTGGGGTAGTCTCGAGCGCCGGGTGGGTGACGCGGGCTTTTTCACGTCAGGTTTTCGGGTCGGCTTGGACCGAACGACCTTTGCCGACCGAGAGAAGGTGCTGCACTTAACGGCCAGGTCTGACAGTAGGCCGGCCAGGACCGTGTGCCGATCTGAACGGTAAGTTGCCGAATAATTCAGCGGCTCCAAGACGGGGTGAGTATTGATCAATTTGAGGAATCCCTGCTCAATGTCTGGCGCGTGGTGTTCTTTCGGAAGGTAGCTGATGCCGACACCGGCTCGCGTCATGGATGCCACGGTGGTCATGCTATTGCAGACATTGACGCGCTTGGGTGTGACGCCCGCCACTTCGAACCAGTTTTTGAGGATTGAGTGAAGGTTGGAATGGTAGGACAGCAAGATGATCGGGAAGGGCTCCAAGTCGACCGGCGACAAACGGCGCTTGGGTACGCCGAGATTGGGGTGTGCCATCCAGCAAAATTCCACGTGGCCCAAGTCTTTTTGAATCAGTTTGGGGTCCGGCGTGGGCCCAGGCAGCAACGCCATGTCTAGTGCATCGTCAGCCAATTTTTGCTGAAGCGCCAAGGTCAAGTCCACATCAATTTCGAGCTCCACCTCCGGGAACAGCAAGTTGGCACGTGCTACCCAGTCGGGGAGCCAAGAGAGTGCAACAAACTCGGCCACGCCCACTTTCATCACGCCCTGTACCGACTCTGGGTTGCCCACCGAGCTAGTGATCTGCGACTGCAGCGTCAACATTCGATCGGCCAGGGGTAGCAGTTCACGCCCCTTGGAAGTGAGTCGCACCGGTTGGGACTGGCGATCAAAAAGCTCAGTCCCCAAGGAGGACTCTAGCTCCAAAACTCGACTTGAAATGGTCGACTGAGAGGTGTTCAGGCGATGGGCGGCCGCTGCGAAGGTGCCCAGGCGGACCACCCACAGGAAGGCTTCGAGCTGTTTGATAGTCATTGAAAAAATCGATCAAATGTGAACAGATTTTATCGCTTGATTCGATGGCAAGGACAGCTCATGATTGCACGGCTATCAAATCAGAGGACGTCAAGACTTTGGGCATGAGCAGGTCATAGATGTTGGTCACATCACATGCATCCCATGATGCGTCGCCCTCCGGTCTGGAGCGGGTGACGGATGTGAACGGTTGGCGAGGGCAAGATCAGCCCTACGACCAGCTGCGTGAGAACTTTCAGATCGAGGTTCCCGCTTTTTTCAACATGGCGAAGGCCACGGTAGGACGGCACGCGGTAGGTGGCCAGGCTCGCCATCTCGCGCTGGTATGCGACGAGCCCGCAGAAGGCATTCAACGGCGCTATACCTATGAGGAGTTGTACACCGAAGCTCTTCGCATGGCGGCTTTTTTGCGACGCCGGGGCGTGCGTGCGGGCGAAGTGGTCGTTTGCTACACCCCCCAGGGATGGGCTGCTGCGCTCACCCACTTGGCTTGCTATTTACTGGGAGCCATTGTGGCTCCCCTCTCGTTGCTATACGGGCGCGACACCTTGCGCCATGCCATTGCCGACAGCAAGGCCCGGTTCCTGATCACGACGCGACAGGCCTGGGATGCTTTGCCTGACCTGCGTTCAGAGTTGTTGGCCTTGGACACGGTTATGGTGGCTGGCGGGGCTCGCTCTTCGGAAGTCGCATTGGAGGACTATGCGCTGGAGCAGCCGCTGGAAGACGCCCATCCGACGCTGGCCAGTGACCCTGCCTTGCTTCTATACACCTCCGGCTCCACGGGATTGCCCAAAGGCATATTGCACGCACACCGTTTGGTCTTGGGCTATTTGGCCTCTGTATCGCTGTTCTATGAATTGCACATGCGTGAAGAATCGCAAGTGCTTTGGACGCCGTCGGACTGGTCCTGGATAGCGGGCATTGTCAATGTACAAATGACCGGCTGGTACTTCGGGCAGACGGTGGTGGCTGGGCAGGGCAAGGTCACGCCTGAGTGGATCCTGGACTTTGTGCAGCGTCATGAGGTCACGCACACTTTTTTGACTCCCACAGCGCTCAAGCGACTCGCCAGCATGACCGACCTACGCCACCGCTGGCCTGGATTGCGTTTGCGTGCCATCGGAACGGGTGGGGAGCCGTGCCCAGGCGCTGTGGTTGATTGGGCGCGTACCGATTTGGGCGTACCCATCAATGAGTTCTACGGCCTGACGGAGGTCAACCATTTGATTGGTAATTGCCAGAGACTGTATCCCGTCAAACATGGCTCAATGGGAAAAGCCTATCCGGGGCACGAACTGTGTATTTTGGATGACGAGGGGTGTCGGGTACAGACCGGAACCGTTGGGCAGCTTGCTGCACGCAATACTGATCCGACCCTCTTCCTTGGATACTGGAACCAACCCGAAAGAACCCAGGCCATGATGCACGGTGATTGGGTTCTGACAGGAGATTACGCGAAAGTTGATGAACAAGGCTACTACTGGTACGAGGGTCGGCGAGACGACTTGATCAAGAGTGCTGGCTATCGAATCGGTCCGGCCGAGGTTGAGGATGCATTGGTCTCGCACCCGGCGGTCGAGGAGGCCGCCGTGGTGGGTGTTCCCGATCCAGACCGTGGCCAAGTGGTCAAGGCCTTCATCCGTTTGATGCCTGGCCGCGTGGCGTCACTGGCGTTGGCCGATGAGCTTCGACAGCACGTCAAGACCAACCTGGCGCTCTACAAGTATCCACGCCTCATCGAGTTTGTGACCGAATTCCCGTTGACCAGCACTGGGAAGATCAGCAGGAAGGACCTGCGCTCGCGAACTCCTGGCCCTTGAGCGGGGCCATTTCTTTGACAAGTTTTACCAACAGCAACAGGAGACAGCCATCATGACACTGAACCGCCGAACTTTCGTAGGTGCTACCTCGCTGACAGCCGGAATGGCCTATGTGGGTATATCGCATGCCAAGACGACCCTGAAACTGAACTCACAGTGGCCTGCCACAACGGCCGGATCCAAGGTGGATCAGTGGTTTGCAGAGGAGGTTAAACGTCGTACCAATGGTGAGGTGGAAATTCGCATCTTTTGGTCTGAGGCCCTGGGCAAAGCGAATGAAAACCTCTCATTGATGCAATCAGGTGCCGTGGAGATGGGCGCTATGTCGCCGGCCTACTTCCCCAAACAACTGCCGTTCCATACTGCGCCTAACTCCATTCCCATGGCGATGAACAGCGTGGCTCAAGCCAATGTACTGATGTCGCGTCTGCTGAAGGAAGTTCCGGGATTGCAAGATGAAGCCAAGGCCAATGGTGTTCGTACGCTTTTCTTCCACCATCTGAACCCCTATCTGTTGGTATCCAAAGACCCGCTGACCACTTTGGCCTCCGTCAAGGGCAAAAAGATCCGCACTTGGGGCACCGACATGCCCAAAATGGCTCAAGCGGCCGGAATGACGCCCGTGACGCTCTCCTTGCCCGAAATCTATGAGGGCCTTTCACGGGGAGTGGTTGACGCAGCGCCATTCTCGGTAGACCTGGTCATGAACTACAAAATTTTTGAGGTCGCCAAGAACGTCAGTGAGATCACCTTGTGGCTTGGGCCCAGCTGGGGGGTATGGATTGCCGAGGCTGCTTGGCAAAAGCTGCCTCAGGCTGCGCAGGCGGTGATGATGGAGGTCGCCGCCGAAGCCAACAAGCGCGACATGGAGGCCACCTTGGCGGCGGGCAAGACAGCCCGCGAGGACTTGCTCAAAATGGGTGTGAAGTTCCACACATTTGCCGAGGCCGACAGGCGGCAATGGCGTGGGGCCTTGCCGGACTTTTTCGCCGAATTCATTGATACCCAGGAGAAAGCGGGTAAAGGCGCCGACGCGCGCCGCATGATTGCCATCTGGAAGGAAGTCGTGGAGACGGTCAAGTGAGCGAGATGCCTGTAGGGGCTGAGCAGTCCGTTCAAGGCGGTGGTTTGCTGCTCCGGGTGGAGCGGCAGGCTGCTGCTTTGGCTGGGTTGGGGGTGCTGGTCATGATGCTTCTGGGCGGCATGGATGTGCTGACCACGAGTGCACTGAACCAACCCATTCCAGGGGCCTACGAGATCATCGAAACCATGATGGTGGGGAGCATCTTTTTGGCCCTGGCGCTCAGCCAAGCGGAGGGACGACAAATCCGGGTCGAGCTGATCACCGAACGGCTGGGTTTACGGGCACAGCAGTTGCTGCATGCATTGGCAGATGCCTGCAGCCTGCTGGTCTATGGGCTCATCGCTTGGTACGGCATGAAAGCGGCTTGGACCAGCACCCTGACCGGTGAATTCAGCGCCGGACTGGTGCAGTTTCCCCAGTGGCCCGCCAAGATTGCCCTGGCCCTTGGCGCAATGCTGATGGTCTTGCAATGCCTATTCAACGCCTGGGCTAGCCTGCGCCGAGCATGGACAAGGAACCTTTGAGATGGACTCCACACTGGTAGGGTATTTGTCGTGTGGCCTGTTGTTGGTCACTCTGTTGCTAGGGGTGCCTGTGGCAGTTTCCATGGCGCTGGCCGGAATTGTGGGCATGTGGTTCGGCGCGGGTCCCGCCTTCATGGCCGGTCAATTGACGAGCCTGCCTTTTGCAGTTTCTGCCAATTACGCATACGCCGTACTGCCTTTGTTCGTGTTGATGGGTGTCCTGGCCGAGCACGCGGGCATCACCGAAGAGGTATTCCGTGCGGCCAATGCGTGGCTTCGACGCGTTCGTGGTGGGTTGTATCAGGCCGTGGTCGTGGGTTCGGCGGTGTTCGCAGCCATTTCTGGCTCGACCATCGTCAACGCCGTGGTGTTCACTCGCCTGGCGTTTCCAGAGATGCTCAAGTACGGTTACGACCGCAGTCTTTCGATCGGCTGCATTGCTGCGGCGGGTAGTTTCGCAGCGATGATCCCACCGTCGATCACCATGGTCATTTACGCCATCATCACCGAGCAATCGGTGGGACAGTTGCTCATTGCCGGAATCATTCCGGGTATCTTGACCGCCGTGGTCTACATGTTTGGCTTGTGGATCTTTGTCAAAGTTCGCCCCGAACTCGCGCCTGACATCGGCGATCTGGTGCCTCTGCGTGACAAGCTCATGGCGATCAAGTGGCTGTGGCCAGTGTTCTTTTTGATCACCCTGGTCTTGGGCGGCATGTACATGGGTGTGTTTCCACCCTCTGCGGCGGGCGCAGTAGGGGCTTGCGGTGTCTTCCTGCTATTTACCCTGCGCGCTCGATCGAAAATGGTTTCACCATTGATGCGCGCGCTGGTCGATACGGCTGCAGTGAGTTGCATCGTCTTTGCGGTGCTTATTGGGGGATTGATCTTTTCTCGAATGCTGGTGGTCTTGGGTCTGGTCGACGGGTTTGTTGATTTCTTCACCTCGTTTGCCGATACACCGCTCGAATTCATGATTGTCATTAGCATCTTCTATCTCATCTTGGGGTGTTTTCTCGATACGACATCCATGATGGTGGTGACGCTTCCTTTCGTGTTTCCTGTGGTGACCAAGTTGGGCATCGACCCTATTTGGTTCGGCATTGTGTTGGTCAAGCTCGTAGAGATTTCGGTCGTGACGCCGCCCGTGGGCATGAATCTTTTTGCGGTCATGAGCGCAGTGGATTCCCAAACGCGATTTGGACATGTTGCGCGGGGGGTGATGCCCTTCATTGGTTTGGAGATGATCGTTCTTGGCTTGCTCATTGCCTACCCTTCGTTGGTGACCTGGCTGCCACAGCAAATGTTGAGTCGCTAGGAACTCTGTATGGGCACTTCCGCCGAGGAGACGGACGCCTTGGGCCGTCTCGGATTCACGGCTGACGAACAAGGACGTTGGGTCATAGGCTTGCCGGGTGCTTGTAATATGGCCTATGACACTGTCAGCGTGCATGTGGCTGAGGGCAGAGGCCACCTGACCGCCTTGATCGAAGAGGGGGATCAAGGCGACGTTCGAACCTTCACTTTCGCGCAGCTCGACCAACTGTCCGGGCGATTCGCAGGTGCGCTGCGGTCGTTGGGCGTTGTGGCAGGGCAGCCGGTGGGCGTGCATCTGGGCCAATGTGTCGAGACGGCGATCACGCACTTGGCCCTCTACAAGTTGGGTGCCATTGCGTGCACCATGTCCCAGTTGTATGGTCCTGATACCTTGACGCACATCCTCCACGATACGCAATTGCAGTGGGTGGTCACACAAAGTCTCGATGGACCCTTGGCTCAGGCGATTTCTGTTGTTGATCACAAAGTCCAGGCGATTGCCAGGCGCACATCTCCAGGCGCACAGTCCTTCTGGAATCTGCTCCATGCCGCAGAGGCTTCCCTTGACCCCGCAATGACGGACTCCAATGGGCCGGCCTTGTTGATGTACACCAGTGGTTCCACGGGTCACCCCAAGGGCATGCTTCATGCGCATCGAATCCTCAGGGCTTATCTGCCAACGGTGCGCATGTTTTACAACCAAACGATGGAGCGCGAAGATTCGATCTACTGGACACCGGCGGATTGGGCCTGGGTGGGAGGGCTATTGGATCTGGTGCTACCGGCGTGGGCCCATGGCCGGCCCGTGGTGGCGTGGGATGGCCGGTTCAGCGCACAACTGGCTTTTGACCTGATGGAACGGCACCATGTGACACACAGCTTCATGACTCCCACAGCGCTCAAGCGCTTGGCTGAGGTAGTGCGGCCTAGAGAACGTTGGTCCTTGAAATTGGCAGTGGTATGTACAGGAGGGGAATCTCTCCCTGGAGAGGTGGTTCGTTGGTGCGAAAGTGATTTGGGGGCTGTGTGCAACGAGTTCTACGGGCTCACTGAGTTCAACCACCTGGTGGGCAATTGCAAAAGTCTGTATCCCATCCTGCCCGGCTCCATGGGAAAGCCTTACCCCGGACACGCGATTCGTCTGGTGGACGAACAGGGTCAGCCTGTGGGTCCCGGTGAAGTGGGTGAAATCGTTGCGGATTTGTCTGATCCCACATTATTCCTAGGGTACTGGGGACAACTTGGAGTTCCCGAAACGCTGCGATTAGGGGGCGGATTGCGTACCCGTGACTTGGCACGAATGGACGCTGAAGGCTACCTTTGGTACCAGGGGCGCAACGACGATCTCATCAAGAGTGCCGGTTACCGAATAGGGCCGGCCGAAGTTGAAGATGCCTTGCTCAAGCATCCAGCAGTTGCAGAAGCAGCAGTGGTGGCCAGCCCCGACTACGACAGAGGCTCGGTGGTCAAAGCGTTCATTCGACTCCGCGATGGATTTGATCCGTCCGATGAGCTGGTTGTGGAGCTTCAAACTATGGTCAAGCGGGATCTGGCAGCGTATAAATACCCACGCCTGATTGAGTTTGTCGACAGCTTTCCGCTGACAAGTTCCGGGAAGATTCGCCGATCTGAGCTCAGGCACCGCGAACGCCTCGCCTATGAGGCCGTCTTGGGCTCTGCAGCCAGGCCAGGGAGCGATTTGCAGTGAGCCCCGCAGGACGCCAAGCTTTCGTCGCAGGCGGAGCAATGACCGCGTTTGGTCGACGCAAAGATGGTACCGGTCCCAGAGACTGGATACCCGCCATCGTGGCGCGGGCGCTGATCGAAGCCGACATGGAGCCCGCCGACATTGACTCGGTGGTGGTGGCCAGTGAGTCTGACTTCTTGTCGCTGCAGGTATCGCCTTCTGCTGTGATTGCCGACGATCTTGGGATGACGTTCAGGTCAGTCATGCGCGTGGAGTCCGGAGGAGCTTCAGGCGCGATGGCTGTGCGCAGCGGTCTGATGCACCTACTGAGTGGAATGCATGACACGGTATTGGTCATCGGGTTTGAGCATGCGGCCAGTCACCTGCACGCTGACGATGTTCGTACCATTTATGGCTTGTCGTTCGACGCCGAGATGGAGGGACTGGCGGGTGTTACTGCCACAGTTCTCTATGCGTTATCCATTCAAGACCATATGTCACGGTATGGCACCACGTCCCGGCAATTGGCTGCGGTGTCAGTGAAGAACCATGGCAATGCGCAGTTCAATCCCGATGCTCACAAGCCCATGACCCTGACAGTAGACGATGTGCTGGCCTCCCCAATGGTGAGCCATCCTTACCGTGTGTTGGATTGCAGCCTGATCAGTGATGGTGCGGCTGCATTGGTGATGACCACACGTACCGACCGCTTGAATCGGAGCTACCCGCGCGTTCGTTTGGCCGGCAGCGGGTGTGCATTAGAGGCTGTGCGGTTGGGGGAGAGGCCTCGCCCAGGTGATTTCCTTGGTAAGGCGGAGGCGGCCCAAAAGGCTTACGCCCAGGCTCGCATTTATCACCCGCGAACTGAGTTGGCTTTTGCCGAAGTTTACGACGCCTATTCAGGGGCAGAGATCCAGGCAATTGAGGCGCTCCAAATCAGCCCACGGGGTCATGCAGCTCATGAATTGGCCGACGGCGCGTTTGAACGTGGTCAAAGTTTGCCTGTGAATCTGTCGGGAGGACTCATCGGCCAGGGGGGGCCACCGGGAGCCACGGGAGTGGCTCAGATTTATACGTTGTTGAGGTTGCTTCAGGGACGCTATTACCCCGAGTTGCAGCGGGCCAAGCAGGCGGATCAGACCGGCAAGAGGCGGTTTGCGGTCGCCGATGCACACGCTGGCGTCGGTACGGTGTCAGTTGTGCATGTACTGGAGCGTTGCGATGAATGAATCCAGCGCGGTGGACAAGGCCACGACAGAGTCTTGCATCCAATTGCATTTGCAATACAGCC
Organism: uncultured Rubrivivax sp.; assembly: GCA_964498795.1. Classification (GTDB taxonomy): domain Bacteria; phylum Pseudomonadota; class Gammaproteobacteria; order Burkholderiales; family Burkholderiaceae_C; genus Rubrivivax. The sequence continues at coordinate 48,622 of CAZCJB010000004.1, forward strand.
ATGGTTGGGGGTCCCTCGCGACTTATTTCACGGGGTTGCGATCAGGACTTCTGCGCGCCAGGCGATGCGTCGTGTGCGAGCGCCTGTGGATACCTCCGCGCAGAGTTTGCTGTTGCGGGTCACTGCAAATGGCCTGGGAAGATCACTCTGGGAAGGGGATTGTCCAGGCTGTCACGCAGGGCACTGCCAGGCCGCCGGGCGTTCGAGATCCATTGCAGCGAGTGTGGGTTCTGGTGCGATTCGATCAAGCCATAGGCGCTGCCTTGGCGGTTGATGCAAGTCCTGTCGAAGTCAGGGTCGGCGAGGAGGTCCGGATCGTTGCGTGTGGCGAAGATGCGGGTTCGACGCCGGTGCTCACCGTTCAAAGATTGTCGTCTGATGGCGTAGGCAGCCAGGAACCCCAATGATGAAAACATCGCAAATGCTGGTCGATGAAGCCTTGGCCGAGGTACGCACCGTGTCAGTTGCCGATGCTCTTGAGATGCATGTCCAGGCGGGTGTTTTGATGGTCGATCTTCGCGAGCATGGCGAGTTGCGAAAACATGGCTGCATTCCGGGCGCTTTTCATGTGCCGCGCGGGCTGCTGGAGTTCTGGTTTGATCCGACGCCGGGGATGGGCAAACCTCAGCTGACACGACCCGACTTGACCTATCTGCTCTTTTGTGCGGCAGGCATGCGATCTGCGTTGGCCGCGCGGACACTTCAGGACATGGGTATGACCCAGGTCTGCCATCTGGCGGGTGGTTTTGAAGCTTGGCGTCAAATGGGTGGTCCGACGCAGGCCATGGAGGAGATCTTGACCCGCTAAGGTCATCTCCGCGGGACCGCGGCCTTCCACACACCGGATCGTTGATGTGAATCCAGACCTTGGCCCTATGGACACACTTCAATCCCGAAAATTCGTGAACGTCAGCGGCAAGTCGGTCACGCTGGCTTTGAGGTGGCGGATGGCCATTTGTAGGTCGTCGCGCTTGTTGCCGCTCACCCGCACCACGTCGCCCTGAATTTGGGCCTGCACCTTGAGCTTGCTTTGCTTGACCAGGGTTTGAATCTGCTTGGCACTGTCGCTGTCGATGCCCGTCTTCACCGGAACTGCTTGCTTGACCTTGTCGCCGCCCATCTTTTCGATCTTGGTGGTCAAGTCCAAGAAGCGCACATCCACATTGCGCTTGGCCAGCTTGCCCACCAAGACTTCGGTGACTTGTTGAATTTGAAAGTCGCTGTCGCCATACAGTGTCAGCTCGCGTGACTTGCCTTGGTCGGTCAACTCTAGGCGGGCGCTGGTGCCTTTGAAATCAAAGCGGTTGCCAATTTCCTTGCTGGCTTGGTCCACCGCATTGCGCAGTTCCACCAGGTTGGGTTCCAAGACGGCATCAAAACTGGGCATGGGGCACCTGCTGAGCAAAGCAAAAGGGGGCAATTTGCGGCGAAAATTGTCGCATGAGCCCTGATGGTCGTCCAAGCCCCCTATCGTCAAATTTGGACGAGCGCATTCAAGCCCGCGTGAGTCTGCGTACGCTCAACACCTTTGGGCTGCCTGCCGTGGCCGAGAATTTGGTGCGGGTGACTCACGAGTCTGACGTGCGTCAGGTGGTGGATCACCCTCGCTGGGGCCGCGCGCGCAAGTTCATCTTGGGCGGGGGCAGCAATGTGGTCTTCACCCGCGATGTGGCGGATTTGGTGGTCAAAGTCGAGGTCATGGGGCGGCGCAGAGTGGAGGCCACTGCGCACGCGGATGTGGTGGAGTTCGGTGCCGGTGAGAACTGGGCTGATGCGGTCGCCTGGACCATCGAACAAGGCTTTGCAGGCTTGGAGAATCTGGCCCTCATTCCCGGCACGGTGGGCGCAGCGCCGGTGCAAAACATTGGTGCTTATGGGGTGGAGCTCAAGGACCGCTTTCATTCACTCGATGCGGTCGATTGGGTCACCGGCCGCACGGTCACCTTGGATGCGGCCGCGTGCCAGTTTGGCTATCGAGACAGCGTCTTCAAACAGCACTTGGCCGGCAAGAGCGTGATCACACGTGTGCGCCTGCGGCTTCCCCGGCCCTGGAAGCCTGAACTCGGCTACTTGGATTTGGAGCGCAAAGTGGCCGAGACGGGCATCACCGAGCCCGATGCCAAAACCATTTTCGAGTGGGTTTGCGCCATTCGCCGGGCCAAGCTGCCCGACCCAGCGCAAATCGGCAACGCGGGCAGCTTCTTTAAAAACCCGGTGGTGACTGAAGAGCAGTGCCGCGACATCATCGGCCGCGACCCCCACGTGGTGCATTACCCCATGCCCGATGGCACTGTCAAACTCGCTGCCGGTTGGCTCATTGACGCCTGTGGCTGGAAAGGCAAGACCATTGGCGGCGCGGGTGTGTACGACAAGCAAGCGTTGGTGCTGGTCAACCGCGGTGGGGCCACCGGTGCCGAAGTGGTGACCCTGGCGCGGGCCATCCAAGAAAGCGTGTACGGGCGCTTCGGGATACGGTTGGAGCCGGAGCCGGTGGTGGTGTAACCGGTCAGCGTTTGTCCTTGTCGGACTCAGGCTTTTTGTCGGGTAACACGGCGTCCACAGCCGCCCCCACGGTCTTCACACCCACTTTGACTACGGTGGCTCCGGTCGTAACCACAGCATCCGCGACGGCGACGATGGCGCAGCCGCTGAGGGACCACACAACCCACGTGGCGATCAGGATCGATTTGATACGCATGAGGACCTCAATGGAAAACGCGCTGGGCGATTCTAGGGCTCAACGCGCTGGTGGTGGAGTAGAAGACGGCTGCGGGCCCTGAGATTGCCGCGGCCCTGCGGGCCTCGCAATGA
>CAZCJB010000005.1:0-8791 GCA_964498795.1 uncultured Rubrivivax sp.
GCCTGCGCATCATGACAGGTGCGGTCATGCCAGCGGGGTCAGACACCGTGGTGCCATTGGAGTTGTGCCGTGTAGACGGCACCCAGGTCACGATCGCGGCGGACACGTTGCGTTCCGGAGAGAATCGGCGCCAGGCTGGAGAAGATTTGGCCCTGGGTCGTCCCGCGTTGCGCGCGGGGCGACTGTTACGACCGGCCGACGTGGGCTTGATCGCGTCGCTGGGCTTCACACAAGTGCAGGTCAAGCGGCGCCTGAGGGTGGCTTTGTTTTCCACGGGCGACGAGGTGGTGGCTCCTGGCCAGCCTTTGCCTCTGGGCAGCATCTACGACAGCAACCGCTACACCCTGAAGGCGGCCTTGGAACGCTTGCAAATGGAGGTGATCGACCTGGGCTTGGTACGCGATGACCCCAAGGCGCTCCAAGAGGCGATGCGCCGCGCCGTCGAGCAGGCCGATGCTGTGCTCACCAGCGGAGGTGTCAGTGCGGGGGATGCCGACTACACGCGCGAGGTGATGGCCTCATTGGGAGCGGTGGAATTTTGGAAAGTGGCGATGCGTCCGGGTCGCCCGTTCGCATTCGGTGTCCTGCGTACCTCGATGGCACCCCAAGCAAATACGGCGTGGCTGTTTGCGCTACCCGGAAACCCCGTGGCGGCCCTCGTGACCTTCTACACCTTGGCCAGGGACGGCTTGTTGCGCCTGGCCGGAGCCCAACCCGATCCCGTGCCCAGGTTGCAGGCCAGAAGCGTTCAAGCCATTCGCAAACGGCCTGGCCGCACCGAATTTCAGCGTGGCATCGTGGAACCATCCCAAGAGGGCGGCTGGCAGGTGCGCATGGTCGGGTCTCAAGGTGCGGGTATCTTGCGCAGCATGAGCGAAGCCAATGCCTTGGTGGTGTTGCACCACGACCAAGGCAATGTGGAGGCTGGCGGTTGGGTGGATGTGTGGCTGTTTGACGGGCTGGTTTAGCCCGACACGACCCGCACCGGCGCACGATGCAATTCGGGCTCCGCGTCAAAGCGATCGAAGCCCGTGTAGCACAAGAAGTGCCGATTGGCGGCCCGGCCGAACAGGGCCATGCCCAACCGCTCGGCCATCTCATGCCCCATGGCCGTGACGCCATTGCGCGACACGATGATCGGCACGCCGATTTGCGCAGATTTCATCACCATTTCACTGGTCAGTCGGCCCGTGGTGTAGAAGACTTTGTCCTCGCCCGACACCCCATGCAAAGCCATCCAGCCCGTGATGGTATCGATCGCATTGTGACGGCCGACATCTTCGATGAACATGAGCATCTCGGCGTCTTTGAACAAGGCACAGCCATGCACCGAGCCCGCCTTGCGATGGATGTTGTCTTGCTGGCGCATGGTGTCCAACATCCGGTACAGCGTGGATTGACGGATGCGCGCATGTTGAGCACTGGGCAGAGACAAGGTACTGACCTGCGACATCAAGTCACCGAACACCGTGCCCTGACCACACCCGGTGGTGACCACACGGCGTGAGGTCTTTTGCTCCAGATCAGCCAGACCTTGGTGGGTCTTGACCGCTGCGGCACCCACATCCCAATCGACAGTGATCGATTCAACCTCGCCCACTGAAGCAATGAGCCGTTGATTGCAAAGATATCCCAGCACGAGCCACTCGGGCCGCGCGCCCAGGGTCATCAGCGTGACCAACTCCCGCTTGTCGACGAAGACCGTCAACGGCCGTTCAGCGGGGATGTGAATGCAGCGTCGCTCGCCATACTCGTCACAGATCTGAATTTCGCGCAGCAGTTCACACTGCGCTTGGGTCAGTCGAGGGGCATCGGGAACCTGGGGCAAATCCAGACGCGGCGCAGGAAGACTCATTTCTTGGCGGGGGTGGCCGCCGCCGCGGTTGTCACCGCTTTGGCAGTCGTGGCAGCGCTGGGCGGGGTGTACACAAATTTGCCAGGGTCAGCGCAAGGCGGCAGGCCGGCCGAAGGCTTGGGTGCTTTGCCAGACCTGCGCGCCTCGGCTTGGTAACGAGCCGCCACCTTGTCCATGGATTTGCAAAGCAAAAAGGCGTCCACTTTACCCTGGTGAGCCGTCTTGGCCGCAGTCTCATCGGCCTTGGCTTTGGCCTCATCCGACAAAGGAGGCAATTTGGCCCAGACCGTCGGGGCCGCCAAGGCGCACACCAGTGCCGCAAGGGCTTGGAGGGCCATCGAGCGCATTTCGAGAACCGAAGCGAGGGAGTTGTTCTTCATGGGAACTCCAACAGGTCAGGGCTGAGAGGCCACTTGAGAGGCAGTGGATGAATTCGTGGTGGAACGCTGAACCGGGATCTTGCCGGCACGGATGTCTTCGTACCACAGCGCATGGTGCTCTTGCGCCCAGGCTTCGTCCACATAGCCCGATCTCATGCCATTGAGCGCACCGTGCATGCCGATGGTCCCCAGGTAGATGTGCACCAGGAACAAACACAGCATCAACACCGTGGCCACGGCGTGAATCATGTGCGCAATCTGCATGTCACCCCGGAAGTAATCCAACCCGGGCAACACCTTGTCCAAGACCAATCCCGAGGCCACCACGACAAACCCAAGAGCAAACACACCCGCCCAAAACACCACTTTTTCACCGGCGTTGAATCGGTGAGAAGGCACTTCCTCGCCGCCCAAGAGGCCACCCCCATTGAGCAGCCACTTCAAATCCTCGGGGCGGGGCAAGTTGTCGCGCACAAAGGTCACAAAGACGATCACCAGGGATACTGCAAACAAGGGTCCCGCGAGGTTGTGCATTGTTTTGAGGGCATAGGTCAGCCATCCGAAGAGGGTGCCGCCCAACAACGGCAAGAGGATGAACTTTCCAAAGGCCATGACCACACCCGACACTGCCAACACCACAAACGCCAGGGCATTGGCCCAATGGGCGGCACGCTCCAGAGGTGTGAAGCGCTCAATCACGCGGCCGGTGTCGGGAATGTGCCCTCCCAGGGGTCCTTTGGCTTTGTAGAACAAAGCCAAAGCCAGCAACACGATGAAGATCAAAGCCCCACCGTAGGGAATGATCCACTGATTGCGCACCTGTCGCCAGGCTTCGCCTGCGGTGGTGTAGGTCGACCCCGGGTACTTCACAAACTTTTGAATCAACACGCCGCCTTCAGCACCCGGCAGGTTGACGGTGCCCGCTTGTTGGCCGCTGTCACGAACGGCCTTCCACACCGGGGCGTTGTTCAGCGGTTGGCTGATGTTGCGCTGCGCCGCCGTGTCGGTGGGCTTGGGCTCCTCTGGCGCGACAAATCCTGAAGGTGGTCCGCCCGCCGCGGCAGTGGTCGCGGCAGTGGTTGGAGCAGGGCCTGCCGCATGGGCGCCAAGCGCTGCACAGGCAAAGAGGGCGACGGCCCACCGGCCCATTGCTTTGAACATCTTGGACATCAAGGCTCCTTGCTGTCGACGCGAGGCCTCAGGGCTTGCCATTGCCCGTTCGGGTGTATTCGTTTTGGCCCTGGGATCGGGTGCGCATTTGCGCCTCCCAACTGGTGAGATCCCCTTTGTTCCAACCCGAGGCGACGTAGGCGTTGTCAGCGCCCTTCCAGGCCGGCGCATCGCCGCCCTTGCCTTTGGTCGCCATGACTTGCGACTTCTCGCAAGCGGACAAAACCACGCAACATACGACCGGGAGCAACCAGGCCGCCTTCACGACTTGGCCCCTTCGGCTTTGGCCGGTGCGGTCGCACCTCCGGCCGGTTTGCCGTAGGCCGTGCCCCAACCCCACACCTCACTGCCTTTGCCCCGCATGATCACCCGGTTGCGGAAGATGTCGGCCACGACGTCGCCATCCCCACCCAGCAGCGCCTTGGTAGAGCACATCTCGGCGCAGGCTGGCAATTTGCCCTCCGCGAGGCGGTTGCGACCATATTTCTCGTTCTCTGCCGCGCTGCCGTTGGCCTCAGGCCCGCCCGCGCAGAACGTGCATTTGTCCATCTTGCCGCGCAAGCCAAAGGTGCCGTTGCTGGGAAACTGCGGGGCGCCAAACGGACAGGCATAGCTGCAATAGCCGCAGCCGATGCACACGTCTTTGTCGTGCAGCACCACTCCCTCATCGGTACGGTAGAAGCAATCGACCGGACACACAGCCATGCAAGGCGCATCTGAGCAATGCATGCAGGCCACCGAGATGCTTTTCTCTCCGGGGATGCCATCGTTCAGAGTCACGACTCGGCGCCGATTGACGCCCCAGGGCACATCGTGCTCAGCCTTGCAGGCCGTGACACAGCCGTTGCACTCGATGCAGCGTTCTGAATCGCAAATGAATTTCATGCGGGCCATTTGCGTGTCTCCTTAAGCGGTGGCTTTTTCGACCTGACAGACGGTGGTCTTGGTCTCTTGCATCATGGTCACACTGTCGTAGCCGTAGGTGGTGGCCGTGTTAATGGCCTCCCCGCGAACCACGGGCTTGGCCCCTTCGGGATAGTAGGCTGCCAGGTCCATACCCCCCCAGCGCCCAGAAAAATGGAACGGCATGAACACGGTGTCAGCACTGACCCGTTCGGTGACCTGTGCCTTCATGCGCAACCCCTTGAACTCGGGCACTGCTTGCATGGGCGGGGTCTTGACCCACACCCAATCTCCATCGCGGATGCCGCGGTCATTCGCCGCTTTGGGGTTGATTTCTACGAACATGTCTTGCTGCAGTTCGGCCAGCCAAGGATTGGAACGCGTTTCCTCGCCTCCCCCTTCGTACTCCACCAAACGCCCACTGGTCATGATGAGCGGATAGGTCTTGCCGATGTCTTTGTTCTTCTCCTGCACCGTCTTGTACAAAGTGGGTAAGCGCCAGAACGCCTTCTTGTCGTCGTGCGTGGGGTACTTGGCCACCAGATCCGGCCGATTGCTGTACAACGGCTCACGGTGCTGCGGGATCGGGTCCGGGAAGTTCCACACCACGGCCCGGGCTTTGGCATTGCCAAAGGGGTGACAGCCGTGATTCTTCATGGCCACGCGGATGATGCCGCCGGAGGAGTCCGTTTTCCAATTCTTGCCTTCAGCAGCCTTCTTCTCGTCATCGGTCAATTCGTCCCACCAGCCCAGCTTCTTCAGCAAGAGGTGGTCGAACTCCGGATAGCCGGTGGTGAGGTCGGCGCCTTTGGAGTGAGAGCCGTCGGCTGCCAGCAGCGATACTCCCTCACGTTCCACGCCAAAGTTGGCGCGGAAGTTGCCACCGCCGTCCATGACGTGCTTGGAGGTGTCATACAAGTTCGGTGAGCCCGGATGTTTCATCTGGGCGGTGCCCCAGCAGGGCCAAGGCAGCCCAAAGTAATCGCCGTCGAGGCTGTAGCCCGTTTCCTTGTCGACTCCCCCCTTGGCCTTGAGCGTTTTGACATCAAACACATGCATGTTGCGCATGTGAGCTTTCAGCCGCTCAGGCGTTTGCCCCGTGTAGCCAATGGTCCAGACGCACTTGTTGATCTCACGCAGGATGGACTCGCTCTCAGGCTCTTTGCCGCCTTTGCCGTCGACCATCTTGTAGTTCTTGACCAATTCGGCGCCGAAGCCCAACTTCTCGGCCAATTGGTACATGATCATGTGGTCGGTGCGGCTCTCCCACAGTGGGTCGATCACCTTCTCACGCCACTGGATCGAGCGATTGGACGCGGTGCAAGACCCACTGGTTTCAAACTGCGTGCTTGCGGGCAGCAGATACACCGCGCGGTTGGCGTTTTGGTCTTCGGGTTTGCCAGGCATGGCAGCCATGGCTGCCGTGGCGCTCGGGAAGGGGTCGACCACCACCAAGAGATCGAGCTTGTCCATGGCGCGCTTCATCTCTAAGCCCCGCGACTGAGAGTTGGGCGCATGACCCCAGAAGAACAAGCCCCGGAGGTTGCTCTCTTGATCGATCAGTTCGTTCTTTTCAAGCACACCGTCGATCCACCGCGACACGGTCATGCCCGATTTGCCCATCATGCCGGGGGCGTACTGCTTTTTGATCCACTCGAAATCCACACCCCAGGCCTTGGCGTAGTGCTTCCAAGAGCCTTCGGCTAAACCGTAGTAGCCCGGTAATGAATCAGGATTCGGGCCGACATCGGTGGCGCCTTGCACGTTGTCGTGACCGCGGAAGATGTTGGTCCCACCGCCACTCACTCCCACGTTGCCAAGTGCCAATTGCAGAAGGCACGAGGCGCGCACGATGGCATTGCCGATGGTGTGCTGGGTTTGCCCCATGCACCACACGATGGTGCTGGGGCGATTCTCGGCCATGGTCTTGGCGACTTGGTAGGTGGTGGCTTCGTTGACACCGCAAGCTTCCTCCACCTTGTCGGGTGTCCATTTGGACATCACCTCTTCGCGCACCTTGTCCATGCCGTAGACACGGTCAGACAAATATTTTTTGTCTTCCCAGCCATTCTTGAAGATGTGATACATCACACCGAACAAAAACGGAATGTCCGAACCCGAGCGAATGCGCACATATTGGTCGGCTTTGGCCGCCGTGCGCGTGAACCGAGGGTCCACCACGATCATCTTGCAGCCCGTCTCCTTGGCATGCAGCATGTGCAGCATGGACACCGGATGCGCTTCGGCCGCATTGCTGCCGATGTACATCGCCGCCTTGGCGTTTTGCATGTCGTTGTAGGAGTTGGTCATGGCCCCATACCCCCAGGTATTGGCCACGCCCGCCACTGTGGTGGAGTGACAAATCCGCGCTTGGTGGTCGGTGTTGTTGGTGCCCCAGAACGACACCCATTTGCGCATCAAATAGGCCTGCTCATTGTTGTGCTTGGACGATCCGACAAAGAACATCGAATCGGGCCCGCTTTGCTTGCGCAGCTCCAGCATCTTTTTGCTGATCTCGTCCAGCGCTTGATCCCAGCTGATGCGCTCGTACTTGCCCTTGACCAGCTTCATAGGGTAGCGAAGCCGGTACTCGCCATGACCATGTTCGCGCAACGCGGCGCCCTTGGCACAATGCGCGCCCAAGTTGATGGGACTGTCAAATACAGGTTCCTGCCGCACCCACACGCCGTTCTCCACCACGGCGTCCACAGCACAGCCCACCGAGCAATGTCCACAGACCGTGCGCTTGACTTCAACTTTGGTCGCTGCGCCCCCAGCCTTGGCCGCGTCAGCGGCCTGAACCTTTTTGACCAGCGTCAATTGGGAGGCGGCCAAGCCGGCACCCACCCCCAAGCCAGAACGCCGCAGGAATGCACGACGATCCATGGTGGGCACGGCGCGCGACAAGCCGTGCGATAGGCTGTCGACGAGCCCCGAAGACAGGGCTCGGTGCGAGCGGGACGAAGCAGATTTGCGAGTCAGCAACATGGCAGCTCCTGAGGAATGCGAACCGGTCAAACCTTGGCGGTCTGGTAGTAGCGAAGCACGTGAGGTGTGAGGCGATAGCCGCCCTCCGAATCGGTCGACGCCGATGCGTCTGTGACCGCGGTGTCGGGCGTCGTCAAAGGGACAGCGACCGTCGCAGCAGCCAAGGCTCCCACCGCGCCTGCGGCCCCTGCGCCGACAAAGAGCCGACGACGCGACACCTGGGGATCTCCTGAAGAAGATGTGGAGGGTTTATTGGGTTTCATGTCGACCTCATCCAGTCTTTTGTGGGTTGACCGCATCCTGGCGCATAGCCTTGCCAGGCTCGTTTCTCCAAGAACGATATTGCGACACAAATCGCACTGCATGCTGATCAGCGTAAACCCGAGTCTATTTGTAGGCCATGTCAGCCGTAGGGCCAGGGCTCCAAGGTGCAAAATGCCCAGAATCCCTAGATTCCTATGAGTTCCGACACTGCGACCCTACCCTCCTTGCCCGTGGCGGTGTGGCTCGAGCGCCGCCGCCTCCCCTCACCCTGGGAGGGATGGTCATTTGGCGTCCGTGATGTGGTGCCGGATGACGCGGATGCGGCGCCTTCGCTCAAAGACCCCGACGTCGGCCAGGTCTCCTGTTGGCGACAGGGCGGCTTGTCGGTGAGCCTGCACCGCGACGAAGCCGAAGGGTATTACCTGAACCTCAGCTCCGGAGCCCCGGTCTGGTTCGTGATGTGGCGCGTGGAGGAGGACGACCCGTCCCGAGCCTTCGCACAGACCGTGACTTTGTCCTACCATGAAGCAGGTCGCTTGCTCGATGCCCAAGAACACGTGGACACGGTCCCTATGCCGCCAGAAGTGCAGGCCTGGCTGGCCGAATACACGCAGTTGCATTACCGCCCCGAGCCCAAGCAGCGTCGCCGGCCTGCCTCGTTTGTGGCGCCACAACACCGCTGAGGCCTGGCGGCGCCTGATCGATTGGCCATGACCGAAGACACGTCCCGCGGATTCTTTTCTCGATGGTCGCAGCAAAAGCTGAAGGCCCAGGCGCCGGTGGCGCCCGCCGCCGAAGTCCCCACGGCGCAAACCTCCCACCCCATTCAAACGGTTGCAAGTCCTGCTCCCCAGCCCCAAGGGTCACCACCGACCGAGTCCGCACCTGTTCAGACCCCCACTTGGGATGATGTGGCCGCGCTGACACCGGGCTCTGACTTCACGCGGTTCGTGGGCCGCCATGTGGACCCCCGGGTTCGCAATGCGGCCCTGAAGACCCTGTTCAAAGATCCGCATTTCAATGTCATGGACGGGCTGGATGTCTATATCGAAGACTTCGGCAAGCCCGATCCTCTGCCCGCTGGCATGCTCGAGCAAATGACCCAAACCCGCGCGCTAGGACTGTGGGCAGACCCTGCCGATGAGGCAACCGCCGGCGAGTTTTCGCCAGGCAGTGCAGAATCCAAAGAAGCCTCCACGATTGAAACGCGGCTTTCGACCGCACAGACGTC
>CAZCJB010000005.1:8909-46685 GCA_964498795.1 uncultured Rubrivivax sp.
TCTTCTTGTCCGACACCACCACCCTCTGCCACGGCCCCATCTCCTCATGAAGACCCTGATCTGCGACTGCAATCGGACGATCCCACTAGACGGCCCGGCGCTGCGTCAGGCCCTGTCCTCGACACCGGGCACGAGCGCTGACGGACTGGAAACGGTCCACTCCGTGCTGTGCCGCCGCGAGGCGGGTGCGTTTCAGCGGGCCGCGCAGGACACGGGATCTCGGGGCGAGGAGTTGGTGGTGGCCTGCACGCAGGAACAGCGCCTGTTTCTCGAACTCAACGAGCGCACCGAAGGAGCCGCCAGCGTTCAGGAGCGCCCCATCCGTTTCGTGAACATCCGCGAAATGGCGGGCTGGTCGGCCCAACCCCAGGACTCACGCACCGTCACTGCCAAAATCGCTGCCCTGCTGGCCGCTGCTCAATTGCCTGACCCAGAGCCGGTGGGCACCGTGACTTACCGTTGTGAGGGGCGTTTGCTGATCATCGCTGCTGCGCAGGCAGGCAGCGAGGCGGCGCAGATGCTGGAAGGTGCAGGCTTGCAAATCACCTTGCTGCTGGACCACGCCGCAGGCGCTTTACCGCAAGCCCATCATCATGCGGTCCACCACGGCCGCCTGCGGCGACTCACCGGATGGCTGGGCGCTTTCGAGGCTCAATGGATTCAAGACAATCCCATCGATCTAGACCTCTGCACTCGATGCAACGCCTGCATTTCGGCGTGCCCCGAGCAGGCCATTGGGTGGGATTACCGAATTGACCTCCAAGCCTGCAAAGCCCACCGAGACTGCGTCAAGGTGTGTGAGGCGGCGGGTGCCATCGACTTCGATCGCGCCGCCAATGCCGAAACCTTTGACGGCAAATTTGATCTCGTGCTGGACCTGCGCCGGGACGCAGCGTTTTCTCAACATCAACCACCTCAGGGCTACTTTCATACCGGAGGCGACCCCGACCGCTTGTTCGATGCCTTGTGGAAGCTCAGAGATCTGGTGGGAGAATTTGAAAAGCCACGGTATTTTCGTTACCAAGCCAAGCTGTGCGCGCACAGCGCCAACGAGCAGATCGGGTGCTCGGCATGTATCGATGTGTGCTCCGCGGGCGCCATCCAAAGCGACGCGTCGCGCAAGGGCAAGGTGCAGCGGGGCACTGCAGGAGGGACCACAGGAGGTCTGCAGTCCAGCCTGAGCGCCCACCGCGGCGGCGTCGTCGTCAACCCCCATTTGTGCGTGGGGTGTGGGGCCTGCAGCACGGTGTGCCCCTCTGGTGCCATGTCCTTTGCCTATCCGCAAGCGGCGGATCAGGGCCGCAGGATCCACACGCTGTTGCAGACCTATGCGCACGCCGGTGGTCGTCAAGCGGCCCTGCTGGTGCACAGTGAGGGCGCAGGACGCCACATGCTCGACGCCTTGGGGCGCGCCTGCCGAGGGCCCTCTGGCGTCACTCGCATTCGCGGCATCCCAGCTCGCGTGTTGCCCATGGCAGTGTGGCACACGGCCAGTATCGGGCTCGACCTGTGGTTGACGGCCCTGGCCCAGGGGGCGAGCCAGGTCTGGATCCTGCTCACTGACGAAGAAGCGCCAGAGTACCGAGAAGCGCTTCAACAACAAGTGGCCGTCGCTGCCACATTGCTGCAGGCGCTTGGCTACGCAGGCGAACGATTGCGCCTGATCCAGACGGGGGGTGACCCCTCTTCTGCCGCGGATTTGGCGGAGCTCGACGCCGCGCTGCACGCGCCGTCCGTGGTGCCTGTGAAGACCGCGGCCACCTTCCGCGCGCAGGCCGACAAGCGCGCGACCTTGGACATGGCCGTGGATCACTTGTTGATGCATGCGCCCGCCGCAGCGTCGCTTCCGGAAGTGGTCCCCTTACCCTCGCGAGGATCGCCCTGGGGCGCGGTGACGGTAGACACCCAAAAGTGCACCTTGTGTTTGAGCTGCGTGGGTGCGTGTCCGCAATCCGCGCTGGCCGACAACCCGGAGCGCCCACAGCTGCGCTTCATCGAGAGAAACTGTGTGCAATGTGGTCTGTGCGAAACCACCTGCCCTGAACAAGCCATTACGCTGCAGCCTCGGATGCTCTTGGCAGATCAGGGCAAGGCTCGCAAGGTGCTGCGTGTGCTCCACGACGCCCCACCGTGGTTATGCATTCAATGCGGCAAGCCCTTCGGCACGGCGCGGGCCATTGAGGCCATGGTCGAGCGGCTCAGTGGCCATGCCGCATTTTCCGGGGCTGCGGCGCAGCGTCTGAAAATGTGCGGTGATTGCAGGGTGATCGATATGTTCAACCAACCTCAGACCCGCATCACGGACTTGTGATGCGCATCCATTGAACTCACACGCCATGGCCGCACCACCCGTCACGCCACCTTCTCAGCCCTTGTCCTTTGCGCTCAGCCCGCAGGCTGAAGAATTGCAGCGCGCGGAGTTGTATGGTGTGCTGTCTCGTCTGTGGATCAGTGCTCCCGATGAGGCATTGATGCAAGACTTCAAAGTGGCAGTGACCCAAGCACCCCAGGCTGGCGCCTTTCTGGAGGAGCCTTGGCAACGGGTGGTCTCTGCATTTCGCGACACCTCGCTGGCGGTCGCGCAAGAGGAATTCAATGCGCTCTTTCAAGGCGTCGGCAAGCCTGAAATCTTGGCCTACGGATCGTTTTATCTGTCAGGTTTTCTCAATGAAAAGCCCTTGGCGGCATTGCGGGCGGATGTGGCCGCGCTCGGCCTGGGGCGCGACGAGTCTCGCGGAGAGACCGAAGATCACATCGCTTACGTGCTGGAGGTCATGCGCTATTTGATCGCAGGCGATGACGCGTCGGTGTGCCACTTAGAGCAGCAGCGAAAATTCTTTCGCGCCCATGTCCAGCCATGGGTGGGCGCCTTGTGCACATCGGTGCAGGAGCATCCCCGCGCCAGCGTTTGGCGTGAAGTGGCGGCCATGACTGACGCCTTCATGGCCGTGGAAGCCCAGGCCTTCGATCTATTGGAGACCTGAGGTGTCCATTCCCATCTCTGATATCGCGGGACTCATTCTCGCCGGCGGTCGCGGATCGCGCATGGGCGGCGTGGACAAGGGCTTGCAAATGCACCAAGGGCAACCGCTGGCACTGCACGCCTTGATCAGACTGTCTCCACAAGTCGGCGAGATCTTGATAAACGCCAACCGCAATTTGGCCGCCTACGAGTCATTCGGAGTCCCGGTGTGGCCCGATGCACTCAGTGACTACCCAGGCCCTTTGGCCGGCATGCTGGCTGGCTTGGAGCAGTGCAGCACACCCTTTTTGGTCACTGTGCCTTGCGACACGCCGAGGTTTCCCGAAGACTTGGTCTCTCGACTCTCGCAGACCATGATTCAGCAAGACAGTGACATCGCCATGGCCGCCACGCGAAGCGCTGACGGCACCCTCCAAGCGCAGCCGGTTTTCTGCCTAATGAAAACCTCGCTCATGGAAAGTCTCATGAGCTATTTGCAATCCGGACAACGCAAGATCGACCGGTGGACCGCCATGCACCCATGTGCGCTCTGCGAATTTGAAGATGCCCTGGCCTTCGCCAACGCCAACACGCCCGAAGAGTTGCGCCAGTTGCAGACGATGCCTTGACGAGAGGTCAGCCCAACGCGTCGTTCACCTGCTCATTGAACTCGGCCATGCTGAGCGCGGCACTTACCTCACGCGGGAGCGTGTCACGCACGGAGAAGACGCCCAAGATCTTGCCCTGCGCTGTGACCACCGGCAGGTGCCTGAAGCCTCGCTCGATCATGATCAAGACCGCATCGGCCACCTTCATCTCGGGTGGCGCGCAGCGTGGGTGACGGGTCATGACCTCTGACACCGTGGTCTTGGCCGGGTCCATCGCCTTGGCCATGACACGTGTCATCAAGTCGCGTTCGGTGAGGATGCCCAACATCTGCCCGCTCGCATCCAAGATCAAGATGCTGCCACAACCCGCCCGCGTCATCACGCAGGCTGCTTCATGCACCGTGGCCGAGGGGCCGACGCTGATGACATGTCGATGGGTCATCGATTGAAACAAAGTCCGCTCCGTCATGACACGCTCCTCATTCCTGTCCCGTCATTGCGAGGCGCCCAGCGCCGAAGCAATCTCCCGGCATGCTCGCCCCGTTCACCTCAGTGACGCATTGATCTTGGCCAGGGCCGCGCTACCCGGGTTGAGCATCTTCGATCCCATCGTATTCAGCGGCTGCTCACACGTGTTGAGCGACGTATGCAACTCGGTGGCCACCGGATCGATGTACAACAACCCCGTCACCACTTCGCCGCGAGCGGCGTGCTGCTGCATATAGCTCATCGCTGCATAGCGGTCCGAAGGGTCATAGGCCTCGTGCAACTTGCGCAAGCGCAGCACCGAACCATCGTGCTGGGTCACATCGACCACCTCGCCGGGCGCGTAGGACGTGGTGATCTCCGTGCCGGGTTCCATGAAGTCAATGCGACTGACCGCCTCATTGTGCTGACGCACGTAGTCGTAGCTCTTGGTACTGCCCCCATGGTTGTTGAAGGTGACGCAAGGACTGATCACGTCGATGAAGGCCGCACCACCATGGGCCATGGCACCTTTGATCAGCGGCACCAGTTGGTCCTTGTCACCCGAGAAACTGCGCGCCACATAGGTGGCCCCCAATTGCAGCGCAATCCCCACCAAGTCCACGGGGTTGTCGCTGTTGACCACACCCTTCTTGCTGCGTGAGCCACGGTCGGCCGTGGCCGAGAACTGCCCCTTGGTCAGGCCATACACCCCATTGTTTTCAACGATGTAGCACATGCGCACCCCGCGTCGCATGGCATTGGCGAACTGCCCCAAGCCGATGGACGCCGAATCGCCATCGCCTGAGACGCCCAGGTAGAGCAAGTCGCGATTGGCCAAATAGGCTCCGGTCAATACCGAAGGCATGCGCCCATGGACCGTGTTGAATCCATGCGAGGCCCCCAGGAAGTAATCAGGGGTCTTGGAACTGCACCCGATACCCGAGAGCTTGGCCACCTTGTGAGGCTCCACATCCAACTCCCAGCAGGCTTGGATGATGGCGGCCGAGATGGAGTCGTGTCCGCACCCCGCGCACAAGGTCGAGATGCGGCCCTCATAGTCACGCCGGGTGTACCCCACCTTGTTGGTGTGCAAGCTGGGATGATGCAGCCGGGGCTTGGCGATGTAGGTCATGCGGCCTCCTTGCGGGGCAATGCTTGGACATTGTTCAAACGCTTGCGAATGGCGCTGGCGATGAAACGCGCCGTAATGGGCGTGCCGTCATAGTGCAACACGGCTTGCAGCCGATGAGGGTCCACCGTCAACTCATTGACGAGCAAGGAGCGCATTTGCGCATCACGGTTTTGCTCCACCACGAACAATGTGTCATGTGAGGCGATGAATTCCGCCACCGAAGCGGGAAATGGGAAGGCCTGCAAACGCATCGCGTCCACTTGCACGCCCTCGGACTCCAACACATCGAGCGCCTCTCGCATGGCCGGGGTCGTGGAGCCAAAATAGAGCACGCCCGCTCGGGTGGGCTTGGAAGCCATGCGCACCACAGGCGCAGGCACCAGGTCTGCCGCAGTGGCAAACTTCTTGAGCAAACGCTCCATGTTGTAGATGTAATCCGGGCCGCGCTCCGAGTATTGCGCATAGGGATTGCGGGTGGTCCCCCGGGTGAAGTAGCTTCCTTTCGAGGGATGAGTCCCAGGCAGGGTTCGCCAAGGAATGCCATCGCCGTCCACATCTTTGTAGCGGCCAAAGTCCTTGCCAGCTTCAAGCTCTTCTGCGGTCATGACTTTGCCGCGGTCGTATTCGCGTGCGTCATCCCACACAAAGGGTTTGCACAGACGCTGGTTCATGCCGATGTCGAGATCGGTCATCACGAACACCGGGGTCTGCAAGCGCTCGGCCAGATCCAATGCTGCGGCTGAATGCGTGAAGCACTCGTGGGGGTCTTGTGGGAACAGCAGCACATGTTTGGTATCGCCGTGCGACGCGTAGGCGCAGGCGAGCAGATCAGACTGCTGAGTGCGGGTGGGCATGCCGGTGGACGGGCCACCTCGCTGCACATTGACGATCACCACCGGGATCTCCGCAAAATAGGCCAACCCCAGAAACTCGGTCATCAAAGACACGCCCGGTCCGGAGGTGGCCGTGAAAGCCCTCGCGCCGTTCCACCCTGCCCCCACCACCATGCCGATGGAGGCCAATTCGTCCTCGGCCTGCACGATCGCGTAGCGACCACGCCCGGTGTCGGGATCCACCCGGAACTTTTCACAGTACTTTTGGAACGCTTCAGGGATGGACGTCGACGGGGTGATGGGATACCAAGCGGCGACGGTGGCTCCTCCGTAGACCAACCCCAGGCCGGCTGCACTGTTACCGTCGGTGAAGATTTGATCCCCGACGTTGTCTGACTTGCGCACCTGCAAACCCAAGGGATACGACAGGTGCTGCTTGACGTAGTCCCGCCCCAAGTGCAAGGCGCGGACATTGGATTCCAACAACCGCTCTTTGCCCTTGTACTGCTCAGCGAACAACGCTTCAATCACAGCGGGGTCGATGTCCACCAGCACCGACAGGGCCCCCACGTAGATGATGTTCTTGAACAGTTGACGCTGCCGTGCATCGGTGTAGGCGTTGTTGGTGATCTCCGTCAGTGGCACACCAATGGTGTGCACATCTTCTCGGAATTTGGACGGGGGCAAGGGCCGGGTGCTGTCATAAAACAAATAGCCGCCCGGTTCAATTTCGGCGAGGTCGGCATCCCAGGTCTGCGGGTTCATGGCCACCATCATGTCCACGCCGCCGCGACGCCCGTGATAGCCCTTTTCGCAGATGCGGGCCTCATACCAAGTGGGCATCCCCTGGATGTTGCTAGGAAAAATGTTGCGAGGGCTCACTGGCACCCCCATGCGGATCACCGCCTTCACGAACAACTCGTTGGCCGATGCCGACCCCGAGCCATTGACGTTGGCAAACTTGATGACGAAGTCGTTGATGGCTTCAATGCGCTTCATGCCACTTCCTCTCAAACCCTGGCGGGTGAGCCGGCCAGCGCCGACTGAAGACTGAATTTCTGCATGTCCCAGGCCCCAGTGGGGCACCGCTCGGCACACAAGCCACAGTGCAGGCACACATCCTCATCCTTGACCATGATGCGGTGGGTCTTGAGCGGTGCAGAGACATACAGCGGCTGGTCGAGATTCTCGGAAGGCGCCTTCAGACGTTCTCGCAGGTCAGCTTCTTCACCTTCATGGGTGAAGGTGATGCAGTCCATCGGGCAAATGTCCACGCAGCCATCGCACTCGATGCAGGTGTCGCGGTTGAACACCGTCTGCATGTCACAGTTCAGGCACCGCGTGGCTTCTTTGAGTGCGGTGGCGGCATCAAACCCCAACTCCACCTCCACCTTGATGCTGGCCAGCGCTTTTTCTGCATTCACCCAAGGTACTTTGAACCGGGTATCCCCCGATACATCGTTTCGGTAACTCCACTCGTGAATCCCCATCTTCTGCGACACCAAGGTCATTTGCGACGGTGGTCGCTGAGCGGGGTCCTCGCCGCTGAGGAAGAGATCAATCGACACCGCGGCCTGGTGGCCATGGGCCACGGCCGTGATGATGTTCTTGGGACCAAAGGCCGCATCCCCCCCAAAGTAAACCTGGGGCAAGGTGGATTGCAGACTATCGGCGCGCAGCACCGGTAGCCCCCATTTTCCGAATTCGATCCCGCAGTCGCGCTCGATCCATGGAAATGCGTTTTCCTGGCCCACCGCCACCAACACGTTGTCACATGGCACGCACACATCAGGATCACCCGTCGGCACCAACTGGCGCCGGCCTTTGTCGTCGTACACAGAGGACACCTTCTCGAAGGTCATGCCGGTCAAACGACCTTGGTCGTGCACAAAAGCCTTGGGCACGTGGAAATTGATGATCTCAATGCCCTCGTGCATCGCATCTTCTTTTTCCCAGGGCGAGGCCTTCATTTCCTCGAAGCCGCTGCGTACGATCACCTTGACGTCGGAGGCGCCCAGGCGTTTGGCCGAACGGCAGCAGTCCATGGCCGTGTTGCCGCCGCCAAGCACAATGACTCGGCCGCCGATTTGGGTGATGTGCCCGAAAGACACCGAAGCCAGCCAATCGATACCCAGATGGACAGATCCAGCCGCCGCCTGCCGGCCCGGGATATCCAGGTCTCGGCCCCTCGGCGCCCCACAGCCCACGAAGATGGCGTCATAGCCTTGCGTCAACAAGGTCTTGAGCGAATCAATGCGTTGCCCGCCTACAAACTTGACGCCCAAGTCCATGACGTATCCCGTTTCTTCGTCGATGACTGACTCGGGCAGGCGAAATCGTGGGATCTGCGATCGCATGAAGCCGCCGGCCTTGGCCTCACCGTCAAACACGGTGACCTCGTAGCCCAAGGGCGCCAGATCCCGCGCCACCGTCAGCGATGCGGGCCCAGCCCCTACGCACACCACTTTTTTGCCGTTGGACGGCACACGCGAGGGCATGCGGGAGCGGACTTCGTCCTTGTGGTCGGCCGCGACACGCTTGAGGCGGCAAATGGCCACGGGTTCGGGAGACCCCGCGTTGCTTTGCTCCACCCGACCGCGACGGCAGGCGGGCTCACAGGGACGGTCACAGGTGCGGCCCAGAACGCCTGGGAACACGTTGGACACCCAGTTGATCATGTAGGCATCGCTGTAGCGCCCTTGGGCGATCAAACGGATGTATTCAGGCACAGGGGTGTGGGCAGGACAAGCCCATTGGCAATCCACCACTTGGTGGAAATAGTTCGCCCCGGCAGCGTTGGCAAGTTGCACTTCAACCTCCTCGAGCTGAGCGCGCCTAGACCGAAGAAAGCTCTCAACGCGCCGAGGTAGTCTAGTCAAGGCCGTGGCCCACGGCAATGCACCGAACCCTCGCCGATGGATTCACCTGCCGCAGATCAAAGGTCGGCCAGATTCTTGAGCCCACTTGAGATAGATTAAGTCTGCGCTTTCGGCCCGTGTGATAGTGAGCTCGCACAAGTCCGGGAGGTCCCCATGTCCAGCAGCCCTCAACACGGCACCCAAGCGGTGCTAGACGCCTGTCACCAGGAAATCTTGGTTCATCTGGCCGACCTGACGCTACTGGCTGAACGTTTGGCCGCTCAGGACGTCGACGAGCAGTCTCGTGCGCTGGCCGAGCGCATTGAGCGGTTCTTCTCCAAGACTTCGCGCACCCACCACGCCATGGAAGAGCGCCATATTTTCCCGGCCTTGTTGCGCGATGGCAGTGACGACGTCGTGCATGCCGTGCGCCGCCTGCAACAAGACCACGGATGGATCGAAGAGAACTGGATCGAGCTCTCTCCTCAGCTGGCCGCCATCGCTAACGGTCAAGTGGAGTATCACTTGGCTGAATTTGCTCACGCGGCCGAGATGTTTGGAGTCCTGTGTCGGGAACACATTGAACTCGAGGAGTCCATGGTGTACCCGATCGCGCGCGCCAGCTTGGTGGTTTGAGAGCCCTCAACACAACTTGGCCCCACCCACGTTACAACGTGGGTGGCAGGTCGTGTCGAGGAGCTGGGCATGAAGATCGTCAAGAACGGATCGTTAGGGTCGCTCATGGAGATGGTGACCCTGTCCTCCCTGTCCATCGCGTGCGCCCTGAGCACCATGAGCACCATCGCTGGGTCCCACACCGATCGCACTGCGCAGGCTCAACCCTGGCCCTTGCCTTGGCCCGAACCCTTGCCGGTGCCGTCCCCTCCGAGCGTGGTTCAGATGGCTTGGGCAGCCAAGACCGTGCACCTTCGCGCCGGACCCGCAAGAGACTACCCTGCGGTGGCCATCTTGTCGGCCGGCACTGCGTTGGAGGTGATGGGATGCCTGCGCGGCTACACCTGGTGTGACGTGGTCGCCGGCCCTTACCGAGGTTGGGTCTACGCCGCAAACATCCGATTCCGTTGGGATGGCCGCGAGGTGCCAGCGCCAGACGTCGGTGCGCAATTGGGCATCGGCATCATCGGCTTCATCCTGGGTGAGTATTGGGCAGACCATTACCGCGACCAGCACTTTTTCCGGGATCGAGACCGATGGCCGGGGCGACGGCCACCGCCCACAGCGCCCAGACCGGCTCCCCCACCCGCCGCACCACCGGCGACACCACGATCGCCGATGCCAGGATTTCCGTTTCCCATGCCACCACCCAAACCGGGGCCAGGGGCCTCAGGCCCCCGCCCACGATGACGTGGTATCCCGGTCTCAGTGGATCTCGGTCACAAACTGAGCGCGGCTGCGACGCACCTTCTTCAGGTTGGCCAACCAATCGCCTGCGGCGTCGCGGTAACCCAGGGGCAACAGGGCCACGCTGCGCAGCCCACGGGCTTTGAGGTTCAAAACGTCGTCCACGGCCGCCGGGTCAAAGCCCTCCATGGGGGTGCTGTCCACCTCTTCGAACGCCGCTGCAATCAATGCCGCACCCAAACCAATGTAGGCCTGGCGAGCGGCGTGTTGGAAATTGGCCTCAGGTCCCTTGGCAGGGTAGATCGACAAGAGTCGCTGGCGATAGGCCTCCCACCCTTCGTTGGTGAACCCCCGCTCCTGGTTGGTCAGATCAAACATCATATTGATGCGTTCAGGTGTGTAGGCGTCCCAGGCCGCAAACACCAACAAGTGTGAGCCGTCCGTGATTTGGGCTTGGCCATTGGACACGGCCTTGATCTTCTCGCGCAGCTCGGCGTTGGTGATCAGAATGACTTCAAACGGCTGAAGCCCGCTGGAGGTCGGTGCCATTCGCGCGGCTTCGACGATGCGCTCCACCTTTTCTTGAGGCACTTTCTTGGCCGGGTCCATCTTTTTGGTCGCATAGCGCCACTGCAGCTTCTTCAGGAGTTCCATGGTGATTTCTTGGGTCATTTGAGTGAAAAGAACAACTTTTCATCCTAACCTGAACGGGAAGTTGATGCACAAAGGCATCAAAGCGCTTAGCATTGAGACTTGAGCTTGCCTAATTCGCGGAGTACTTGTCCATGATCCGTCTGATCATTGAATTTGTCCTGGCCCTTATCTTGGCGGTGGCCGTGACCTTGGCCGCTGTCTGGGGTACTGAGGCCAAGAAGCAGCGCAAAGAGATCACCACTTACACGGCGGCACTCAAGGCCGCCGAAGAAAAGATCGAGAAGCTCGAGGCTCAAAACGAGGAGCTCGAGGAGAAAGTCAAGCACGCCGCGCATGCCGCGCCACATTGGGGCTATGAAGGCGAGATGAACCCGGCCAAGTGGGGCGAAGCCTTCCCCACTTGCGGCACGGGCAAAGCCCAAGCTCCACTGGATATCAAGGGGCCGTTTGAGAAGTCCGACGTCACGCTGAAGGTGGACTACAAGCAAGGTCCGCTCAAGATCCTCAACAACGGTCACACCATTCAGGTCAACGTGGAGCCAGGCAGCAAATTGTCGGCTGGGGGCAAGACCTACGAGCTGTTGCAATTTCACTTTCATCGCCCAAGCGAAGAGCTCATGGATGGCAAGCCCGCGGCCATGGTGGCTCACTTTGTCCACAAAAGTGAGGAAGGCAATCTCGCAGTCATCGGGGTGCTGATCAATGAGGGCAAGGAAAACCCCTTGCTGAAGACCCTGTGGAAGCATGCGCCGTCCAAGGCAGGGGCCGAGGTGAAAGTTGAAGACGTCAAGGTCGACCCCAAGAGCCTCATCCCTTTGAAGCTGAATTTCTATTCCTACGAGGGATCGCTCACCACGCCACCCTGCACCGAGGGCGTGCGCTTCTTCATCTTGAAGACGCCGGCGACTCTGTCCAAAGAGCAAGTCGAGCAGTTCCCGTTCAAGCTCAATGCTCGTCCGGTGCAGCCGCAAAACGGCCGCAAGATCACCGAAGGCTGAGTTACAAGACCTTGCTGAGGAATTGCCGGGTGCGTTCCTCAGCCGGGTGCTCAAACAATCGGTCGGGGGGGCCTTCTTCGACCAGCCTTCCCTCATCGAGGAACAGCACGCGGTGGGCCACCCGGCGAGCAAACCCCATCTCGTGAGTGACGATGACCATGGTCATGCCTTCCTCGGCCAGGGTCTGCATCACTGACAACACTTCGCCCACCATTTCCGGGTCGAGCGCCGAGGTGGGCTCGTCAAACAGCATGACACGGGGCTGCATGGCCAAGGCGCGGGCGATGGCCACGCGTTGCTGCTGCCCGCCGGACAACTGGTGGGGGTAGGCGTGGATCTTGTCCATCAATCCGACCTTGGCCAACAACGCAACAGCACGCTCATGCGCCTCGGACGCCGCCAGCCCCCGCACCCGCGTGGGCGCCATGGTGATGTTTTGCATCACGGTCTTGTGGGGAAACAAATTGAAGCGCTGAAACACCATGCCGATGTCCGCGCGCAAGGTGTTGAGGTCGGTGCTCTCGTCATGCACTGACGCTCCATGGACCCACACGGCGCCGGCCGTCGCTTCTTCCAAGCCATTGAGGCATCTCAAAAAAGTGCTTTTGCCGGACCCCGAAGGCCCGATCACACACACCACTTCGCTAGGGCGCACCACGCAGTCTATGCCCCTCAGTACCGGCAAGTCGCCAAAACTCTTTTCAAGCCCCCGGACCCTGATCGCCTCGTCCATCCTCGGCCTCCCTTGGGGCATGGTACTTCACGGACACGGCACGGCATGGATCGATCCGCACCCCCTCTTGAAAATCGGCCCTGGATGCTCATGTATGAAGTGTCGGCGCCTCCGGGGCTGACATTTCTAAGTCATCAACTTGCTTTTTCAAGGAGTTTTTCATGAACTATCCCTTCAACCGTGACCTGTTGCTGGCCTCTGTCGGTTTCGAGCGCTTGGTCGATGCGTTCACCGAGATCGAGAAGACAGCTTCCAGCCGAGCGGCCACCAACTACCCGCCCTACAACATCATCAAGCGCGGCGAGCATCAGTACACCGTGGAGTTGGCCGTGGCGGGCTTCAAGCCCGATGAGTTGGACATCACCTCAGAGGGCAACAAATTGAGCATTGCGGGTCAGGTCCGCAAAGTCAATGACGGCGAGTACCTTCACAAGGGCATTGCCACGCGGGATTTTCGCCATGAGTTCACGTTGGCTGAAACCGTGGTGGTCAAGGGCGCCGAGTTGCGCGATGGTCTGCTCATCGTTCAGCTGGAAAATGTCATTCCTGAGGAGAAGAAGCCCCGCAAGATCCTCATCGGAGGCGCCTCGAGCCCGCAGTTGGTGGTGGAAGAACGCCAAGCCGCTTGAAGCTCGGCGCTGGCTTTTCCGTCCACGGGCGGTGACTTCAGGAGCGCGCTCCAAGACCCGTCGGGATGTTTCTCGAGCTGGTTGGTGCGCGCCCCAGGTTTCACGCGGACTTGAAGGATGTGGTGGGTCATGGATTCCCGGCCTGACGGGCCACGATGTGCGACAGTGTGGGGGTGAACAACTCCCACACTCTACCCCTGACGGAGACGGTCTGCGTGATTGGCGCTGGCCCTGCAGGTCTGATGGCCGCCGAGGCCTTGGCCGAGCGGGGACTGCGTGTGGATGTGTACGACTCCATGCCCTCAGTGGGGCGCAAGTTTTTGCTGGCCGGCAAAGGTGGGCTGAACCTCACACACTCTGAAAACTCCGACACGTTCTTGAGCCGCTATCGGGAGCGCGCCCATCACCTGGCACCCTATCTGCGTTCACTGGATGGTCAGGCTTTGCGCGATTGGGCTCAGGGTCTGGGCGTGGAGACGTTTGTTGGGTCGTCGGGCCGCGTGTTTCCCAAAGACATGAAAGCGGCGCCCTTGCTGCGTGCGTGGTTGCATCGCCTTCGCGGGCAAGGCGTGCGATTTCACATGCGTCATCGGTGGGTGGGCTGGGCCTCCACCGACGTTGGGCCATGCCCGCAGTTCGAAAGCCCCCAAGGGGCGTCGCAGGCCCACGGCCGGGCCACGGTGCTTGCCTTGGGGGGTGGCAGCTGGGCACGTCTGGGCTCCGACGGCACCTGGGTCAACTTGTTGCGCCAACAGGGCATCTTGGTGCATGAGCTTCAGGCCAGCAATTGCGGGTTTGAGGTGAATTGGACTGACCATTTTCGATCCCGCTTTGAGGGTGCGGCACTCAAGTCGGTTGCACTGCACTGGCATGAAGGCCCGCATGATGACCGCGTCATCGGCCCAACCGGCCGAGGCCTGCCCGCGGACGCCAAGCTGCAACGCGGCGAATTCGTCATCACAGCCTATGGCGTGGAAGGCAGCCTCATTTACGCTGCCTCAGCAGCCCTGCGCCGAGAGATGGCCGCTTACGGCACAGCGAGGATCCAGATCGATCTTTTGCCCCACAAGACCCTCGAAGACGTGCTTCAAGAGGTTCGACGGCCTCGAGGAAGCCGTTCCTGGAGTACCCATCTGAAATCTCGCCTGGGCCTGGATGGCGTGAAAGCCGGACTGCTGCGCGAAGTGCTCAGCGCCTCTGAATGGCATGATGCACAAACGATCGCCCAGGCGATCAAAGGTCTGCCACTCCAACTCTTGCGCCCTCGCCCTCTGGACGAAGCCATCAGCTCGGCCGGTGGTGTGGCTTTTGAAGCGTTGACCGCAGACCTGATGTTGCGGCAGATGCCCGGCGTGTTTGTCGCCGGAGAAATGCTGGACTGGGAAGCCCCGACGGGCGGCTACTTGCTGACGGCCTGCATGGCCACAGGGCGCGCCGCCGGCACTGCAGCCGCGGCCTGGGTGGGATGCAAGAGTTGATAGGTGTCGACCTCAAGGGCTCGGGCCAATTTTTCGAGGTTGTCGAGCGCGATGTTGCGCGCACGACGCTCCACATGAGCGATGAAAGTGCGGTGCAAACCCGCCTCAAAAGCCAGCGCCTCTTGTGACCAGCCTTTGCGGGTTCGCAGAATCCGGATGTTTTCTGAGAGCAGATCTCTTGCGGATGGGGAGCGCCATGGGCGCTGGGATGATGGACCGTTCACGGCAAAATTGTGACAAGCTGAATTCTTTGAGTCAGCTGCGTTTAAGTCACATTTAGAATGGCCGCTTACGCCATGAGTGACATCGCCTCAGCCCGAGCAGCCCTCTTGCTTCAAAACGAGGTGTTGCAGCAACTTGCCGCCATCCATTGGTGCGTGGCTGAGATGGATAGTCACTTGACTTCGACACATGATTCACGGCCAGCACATGCCATCCGGCTGATCGCACAGGCCGCCAAAGCGGCCATGGACTCAACGCGCCAAGCCATCGAAGAGTTGGGCGGGGCGCCTGTGGATCTCCCCTGATTGAAGCAGCTGGAGTGGCCGGTACAAGTGACCGGTCAAATCGAACGCACTCGCAGACCCTCAGCGACCTGGTTACCGGGAAAGCGAATCACCACCTCGTGCGCCTGAAGGCCAGAAAGCACCTGTGCTTCGAGGGCATTGCGAGGACCGAGGGTCACCTCCCGTCGAGTCGCACGGCCTCGGTCGACCACAAACACACACCACGCCTGACCGCAGCGAAACAGGGCGCCGGTGTCGACCTTTAACGTATCGTCTGCCGACCACAGGACCACCCGTGCCATGACACGGAAACCATCGCCCAGACCTTGCGGGATCTTCACAAAGTCGGCCAGCACGCGCGCTCGCTTCTCTTCCACGCCCAGCGTGGACACCTTGGTCCAGGCGTAGGGTTCGACAGTGCGAACCACCGCCCGCAGCGCGTCCTCACGCCCCCAACCCTCCACAATCACAGACATGCCTGGCCGTATGCGCACGGCCTCGGACGACAGCACCTCGACGGCCACCTCCAAAGCCTGCAAACGCCCCAGCGTGAGCAGCGGTGTGCCGGCCGCCAAGACACGCTCGCTCGGGTCTGGCACCGACAATACATGGCCGGTGGAGGGTGCTCGAATGACCACGGGCATCACGGGCTTCACGGACACCTCCGCGGAATGCGACCTCGTGGTGGCGTCCTCGGCCGTCAAACCCACACGGGCCAGCTGAACCTCGGCCCCAGCAGCCTCCACGCGAGACTGGGCCGCCACTTCTTCTTGCCGCGCGTGCGCCAGGGCCGTGGCCGCCTGTTCCTCGGCTTGCGGTGACATAAAGGCTTGCTGTACCAACTGCGCGATGCGCGCATGGTCTCGCTGCGCTTGCTCGGCGGCATTCACCGCTTGTCGCCAACGCTCTCGTGCCTGGCGCAGCATCGCCTCAGACAAAGACACCCGCGCC
Organism: uncultured Rubrivivax sp.; assembly: GCA_964498795.1. GTDB lineage: Bacteria > Pseudomonadota > Gammaproteobacteria > Burkholderiales > Burkholderiaceae_C > Rubrivivax. The sequence continues at coordinate 25,082 of CAZCJB010000005.1, forward strand.
AAGGCCTCGTCTCGCTCCCGGCGGGTCAGGGGCAAAGGGGCCATCCAGCCCAAGGCTTGTCCTTGTTGGACCAAATCCCCGGCGCGCACGTCCAAGCGCAACAAGCGGCCAGACACAGGCGCACACACCGAAAAGCGATCACGGCTGCGAGTCTCGCCTTCGTTGTCCACCGTGACTTCCAGCGGCCCGAATACAACCCGCGTCGTTTCCACCTCCAAGGGTGGGGGCCACCACCAGGCCACGGCGCACAAGACGAGCGTCGTCACCAGCAGGGCCACTGCGAGTTCTCGACGCGAAGGTCTGCGCACTCGATGCATGGATCACTCCCGGGTCTTGAGCACCGCCACCAGATCCAACCCTTCCACGCGGCGCACCACGACCCAAGCCGAGAGGGCGGCGGCCGCCAAGGCTGCCAAGACCGGGTAAACAAAGGCCCACGGGCCAAGATGCAGCGGAAGGCGAAACAATTCACGGTCGAAAGACGGCACCATGAGGGCACACAGGCCCACCCCGCACGCCAGCCCCAACGGCAACGCCATGGCCAACAAGAGGGCCTGCTCGCCCAACAGCAATACGCAGACCTCGCGCTGCGAAAAGCCCAGCACCTCCAGACTGGCCAACTCGTGACCTCGCTCGGTGAGTGCGATGCGCGCACTGTTGTAGACCACCCCCGCCACGATGACACTGGCGAACATCACCACCACGGCACTGAAAAACAGAAAGCTTCGATTGAGCATGTCACGCAGACTCTCCTGCATGGACTCTCGGATGGCCAGGCCTCGAATCACAGGCATTCGGCGAAGCTGCCCATAAAGATCCTGGGCTCGCCCCTTGTCAATGTGCAGCGCCACACCCGATAACCGTGCATCTTCTTGCAGGGCGACCGCCAGGGCACGCATGTCCACATAGGCGCTCAGACCCACGTGATCGTCGATGCATTTCGCCAGCCGCCAGACCCAGAATAGTCGGCGCCCCTCCAAGACGTCCACGCCCAACGCATCACCCGGTTCAGCACGCAAAAGGCGCGCCAGTTTGCAGCTGATGACCAGCCCTTCTTCAGGCAACGACACGGGGCGCCACGGAGGGTCCAAGAGGACACGCAGATCTTGCCCTGGCGCCAGGCCCGTCAACTCAAGACGCTTGCTCAAATGCCCATGGTGCAACACCACGGGCACCATCCTGAAACCCTCCGCCCTGAGCACGCCCGGCGTCTTGCCCAAGGCTTGAGCCGCCACCAAGGCTCTAGGCTCGCGGAAATACACCGTGAGATCATCTCGATGCACCCATTGAAACTGTCGCTGCAACACATAGTGCGCAGCATCCAGTGCAAACCGTCCCACCAGCATGAGACTCACCGCACAGGCGATACCCATCATCGAAAACACGGCTTTCCAGGGGTTACGGGCCAAGTTGCGCATCATCATCGTCACCGACAGGGGCAGCCACGGCGCCCAACGTCTGATGCTGGACAAGCTGATTCGTGCGACGGATGGCACGGCCGGGTGCATGGCCTGCGCCGGCGCCAATTGCACCGCTCGCCAGACAGCCGTGACGGTGCCCAGCAGCGATGCACCCAAAAGAGCGCCCACCACGAAGGTGCCCAGGTTCGCACTGAGGTGAAATTCCAGCTGAGGGAATCGAAAGTACTCGCGGTAGAGACTCACAAACTGCTTGCCCAGCATCCACCCCAGAGGCCACCCCAGAAGCGTACCGATCACAAACGTGCTCAGGCCCAGTTGGACGTAATGCAGCCCCACCCGCAGGTGAGTCAATCCGAAAGACTTCAGCAGACCGATTTGCGCGCGCTGCGTGTCCACCAGCCGCGTCAAGACCACGTACAACAAGAACGCAGCCACCAGGAGAAACAACGTGGGAATGGTCGTGGTCACCACACCCAGCTCACCCAATTCATCGGTGAGAAAACGGTGCGATAACTGCCCATCGCGGGTCACAGCTCCCAGTCCCCCATGAGGCCTCAACACCTCGTCCACGGCGGCCATTACCTCTTGCGACACGGCCCCCGGGGCCAGCAACAACGCCACATCATTGAAGGCCCCGTCCATGTCCATGACCGGACCCAAAGCCCCTCGCAGCATCCACATCACACCAAAGTGCCGACTGTCGGGCAACAACATGCCAGGGCCGACTTCGTACACATATTCTGGCGACAAGGCAATGCCGGTGATGGTCAGGGCTTGCCAACGCCCATTGAGCACGACCTGCACCTGATCTCCCACGTCCAGGTGGTGGGCCCTGGCCAAGGAGTCGCTGATGACCACCGCATACTGCTCGCCAGCTTGGGGTTTGCGCCCCCGCAAGATCTCCAAGGCGTTCAACATGGGCCGATCCTGGGATGGCAGCGACACGAGGCGGGCGGTGGCTGGCTCACGCATGCCAGGCACATCCAGGGGGACGTCCGCCACCACGCGTGTGTCGACCTGGGCCACGCTGGGGATCTGTTGAAGTCGAGTCACCAGGGTCTCGGGAGCCCGCCGCAATTGCACAAAGACATCGGCAAAGTGATGGGTTCGGTAGTAGCGGGTCTGTGCCTCTACCAGTGACTCAAACGTGCCTCGCGTGGCGATCAGCGCGCCCATGCCGCAGGCGGCGACCAACGCGGAAGCCAGCACCTGCCCTCGCAGGTGCCAAAGATCACGCCACCCCACGCGCATCAACACCGTCACCATGAGATGTCCTCAGGCGTGGCCCTCGCGGCGTTGCGGTGGATGTCGACGATGCGGCCACTGCTGATGTGCACCACGCGATCGGCCAGATACCCGATGGCCGCGTTGTGGGTGATCACCACGGTGATGGTCCCGAGATCGGCGTTAACCCGCTGGAGCACGGCCAACACCAATTTGCCCGTGGCATAGTCCAGCGCCCCCGTGGGCTCGTCACACAACAGCACGTCAGGCCGTTTGGCCACTGCACGCGCAATGGCCACCCGTTGCTGCTCGCCACCTGACAGTTGCGCGGGGAAGTGGTCCTGACGTGCTGTCATGTCCACCCATGACAACGCCTCATCGGCAGCCATGGGGCGGTCCGCGATTTCGGTGACCAGGGCCACATTTTCCAGCGCGGTCAGGCTGGGGATCAGGTTGTAGAACTGGAATACAAAGCCGACGTGCTCACGTCGAAAGCGCGTCAATTGCTCCGTGGTGGCCAGCGTCAAGTCATGGTCTCGGTACTTGACGGTGCCCGAGGTCGGACGGTCCAATCCGCCCAAAATGTTCAGCAAGGTCGACTTGCCACTGCCGGAGGCTCCCAGCAGCACCACCAACTCGCCTGGGTGCAAGCTGAAATCCACTTCGCGCAGGGCGTAGATTTCGGTCGCACCGGACCGGTAGACCTTGGAGACCTTGGACAGGCAGAAAACAGGTTCGTCTCCCACACCGTACAGTGTGGTCGACCCGTCGAGCACTCAGATTGAGTGTGCTCAACCCCGCGCGGGCACCACGCTCACCACACGCGATCTCAACTGCCCACAACCGCCGTCTACGTCTTGTCCGGCCGATTGACGGATGCGGGTTAAAACCCCTCGGCGATTCATCGCGCGCGTCAGGGCCACCGTGTGCTCGGTAGGAGGTCGCTGCCAACCGGGCCCTTCCACCTCGTTGTACGGAATGAGGTTGAGCATGGCAAACCGCCCCTTGAGCAAGGCAGCCGCTGCGGCCAGGTCTTCGTCGCTGTCGTTCACGCCGGCCAACAGGGTCCACTGCACCTGCAACGGATAACCCGTGGCCCGTGCGTAGTCGTCACCCCGCGCCACCAACTCGGCCACGGGGATGCGGGGGGCCCGTGGCAACAGATGCGCGCGCAAATCATCACGCGTGGTGTGCAGTGACAGCGCCAATGCCGGCTTGACCCGCCCTTGCGGCAATCGCTCAAACACTCGCTCGTCACCCACGGTAGAAAACACCAAGTTCTTGTGCCCGATGCCGCCCTCTTGCCCCAGCACCTGTATGACTTCGAGGACTTGGTCCAAGTTGTGTGCGGGCTCGCCCATGCCCATGAACACGACCTTGCGCACCGGTCGGTGCCGCCGCGCCAAAGCCACCTGCGCCACGATCTCCGCGCTGCCCAACTGACGCAGCAGCCCGGCTTGTCCCGTCATGCAAAAACGGCAACCCACGGCGCAACCCACTTGGGTGGACACACACAGCCCGTCGCGCGGCAGCATCACGATCTCCACGGTTTGCCCATCGCACAAGTCCACGAGCAGCCGCATCGACCCGTCGCCTCCGGGGTGCTCAGAGCGGACGCGTGCCAGGTTTTGCAGGTCATGTGCCAGCGAGGGTAATTCTGCACGCACGGCCGCGGGCAAGAAGTGTTCTGGGCGTCGCTTCCCACTGCCCAGGGGGCGCGCGAACAGCCAGTCGCGCAGCAACCGAGGGACATGGGCAGGCCCCGCGCCCAGGTCTTGCAGGCGCCGCCGAAGGTCGTCGATGCGAGCGCCGGGTGACATCATGGGCTTATGGTAACGGGTGGTAACGGGTGGTAACGGGTCAGGTGGCGCCAACGGTTGTCGCATCAGCCGCCTGCGCCTGCCGCCTGCACCTGCGAAAATGCCGCCATGAACACCGCGCCTGCGCACTCACCTGCCTCTACTTTGGTCCACAGCGCCTTTTACCGTTTCACGCCTGTGGCGGATCCTCAGGCCACGGCCGAAGCGCTGCGTGCACGGGCCCGCTCTCTGCCCGATCTGCAAGGAGCTTTGCTATTGGCCGCTGAAGGCCTCAATGGCGCGGTGTCGGGCAGCGCGGAAACGATCGCCGCCTTTGAACGTTGGATGACTTCATCTGACTTTTTGGACGGCGCCTGCAAAGGCCTGATGTTCAAACACAGCGAGTGCCGCACACCGCCGTTTGGACGGTTCAAAGTGGTGGTAAAGCCGGAAATCGTGGCCCTGGGATTGCCCGAGTTTGAAGCCCTGCCCGCACCCGACGAACAAGACCGTACCCACCTGTCGCCGCAGGCCTGGCGGGCGTTGATCGCCCGAGACGATGTGGTGGTGCTCGACAACCGCAATCACTTCGAATACCGCTTGGGTCACTTCAAAGGGGCAGTGGATCCTCAAGTGCGCCGCTTCAGCGATTTTGTGGACTATGTCCTCACACACGCTGCACAGTGGCGCTCTGAAGGCCGACCGGTCGCCATGTATTGCACGGGGGGCATCCGCTGCGACAAGACTGCGCCCTGGATGCGCAGTTTGGGCCTGGATATCTACCAGCTCGACGGGGGCATCCTCAACTACTTTGCGCAGCTCGACGATGCGCACACTGATTGGGCGGGCGAATGCTTTGTCTTTGACAAACGCATCGCCTTAGACACCCACATGCGAGAAGCCTCCACCACGGCCGAACAGGTCTTTGACACGCAAGATCCCGAAGAGCGCTGGCGTTTAGAGCGTGCGCTGAGGTTGGACCGGTTTTGAGCTTCCGATGACGCGGCCGCGCCCCCCATGGACCCCGCCCCCGCGCGATGGGGTCAGCGCCAGTCGCGTGGCTGTTCGCAAGGGCTCGTGGCCTCACGTGTTGGCCTATCTGCAATGGCGCCTGCCTGCCGTGAAAGAGTGGCCGGAGCGTCTGCAACGAGGCGATGTGCTGGACGCCCAGGGTCAACCTGTGGACCCGAACGCAGCATGCGTGGAAGGTGCCGTGCTGTGGTACTGGCGCAGCTTGCCGCCGGAGCCGCGCGTGCCTTTTGAGGTCGACATCCTGCACCGAGACGATCACTTGGTGGTGGTGGACAAGCCACACTTCTTGCCGGTCACGCCCGGAGGGCGCTATGTGCAAGAAACTGTGCTGGTGCGGCTCAAACGGCAATTGGGGCTGGACCATTTGGTGCCCATGCACCGATTGGATTTGGAGACCGCCGGTGTCTTGGTCTTCATTGTTCTGCCTCACACACGCCATGCTTACCACGAGGTCCTGCGACACCAGCGGGCCCACAAGGTGTATGAGGCCGTCGCCCCCACCTCAAAAGGTCTGACCTTTCCGATCCGCTGCCAACATCATCTGCAAGAGCGTTCAGGCACTGGCTTCATGCAAATGGATGTGGTGGCTTCGGGAACCGCGGGGCAGGCCCCCTCGGACACCACCGTCGATTGGATCCGTGACCTGGGAATCGACGCCGCTGGGCGCGAGATCTCACACTACCGGCTCACGCCTCACACGGGCCGCAAACACCAGCTTCGAGCACAAATGAATGCCATAGGCCTACCGATCGTGGGCGATCGCATCTACCCCACGCTGCAGCCGGCCTGGTCGCCTGACAACCCCCCGGACTACGCCCATCCCTTGCAACTGCTGGCGAGGCGCTTTGCCTTTGACGACCCCGTCACGGGTCAAACTCGGGAGTTCATCAGCGCGCGCGAACTGGCGCTGACGAGGAATCGCTGAATGAACGCAGCAAGCGTTCGAGCTCACCCGCAGTTTCCTCGGGTTGCTCCATGGGAAACAAGTGACTGCCCTTGAGCAGTCGCAGCCGCTCGGGATGCGAGGGTCCCACCACCTTGCGGGTCATGTGCCACCCCACACGCTGCATCTCCCAAGACTGCTCGCCTGCGATGAAGGCCGCGGGGCATTGCAGTGGATGCTTGCGCAACAACCGGTCCACGTTGTGGGGCAAGGTGTTGTAGATGGCCGATTCAATGTCACGGTCAAAACTCAGCATGCGACAGGACTTGCCGTGGCTGTCGACATCATCGTGTGTTCCATGGGTGATGTAATCCTTGAGCACTTGGGGATGCCAATGTGCAAAGGCGCGCTTGTGACGAAAGTGTTCCAGCGCGGTGTCGGCATCCGGCCAACGAATTCGCCGGCGACGGCTGACACGTGCAGGTGACAACGACCCCACGAGATGCGTCCTTTTCACCAGGGCCAAGGTGCGGGCTCGCCACCCTCCCATGACCGGAGAGTCCAGCATCACCACGCCTTGCACCGGGCGACCTCCCAATTCAGGATGCTTGGCCGCACACATCAAGCTCAAAAATCCTCCGAGCGAGTGGCCCACCAAGAACAACGGTCCGTCGTGCCGAGACGCCTCGGGCGCTGCGAAATCGGCCAACTGTTCCACCAAATGGGGCCAATTGCTGGTGACAGGATAACGAGGGTCATGGCCAAATTTCTCTACGGCCCGCACGGAGAAGCCGCGCGCCCGCAAAGACCTGAACAGCATGCTGTAGGTCCCCGCCGGGAAACTGTTGCCGTGTGAAAAAATGATCAGAGCCATTCGCACGTCCTTAAACGCACAGTATGCGCGATGGCATTGGCAGGTGCATGACAGGGGTCAAGCGCCCGCTTTTCGGGTGGCGATACCGCCTTGTAGCAATTCGTCCAGGCTCAAGTAGCGCATGCGCCGGCAATCGGTCTGCGCCCTGAGTTGCAAATACATCTGCGCCCCAACCGGCGGGAGCATGCGCTCCACATAGGCCTTGACGCGGGCATTGCTGCTGGGCAGCGCCGTGTCCTCGGGCAAACAGATTTTGCGATCGCCCACCTTCTTGGACGATTGGTGCACACCCAGGCCCGCGGCCTTGTGGTCAGTGGCAGCTTCGGGTTTGGCCACACGTTCGACGCCCGCAATGAAGAGCAGCCCACAAGCCGATGCGCAGCGCCCCGACTCCCAGCCCGCCACCTCGGTGGTGTACCCCCATTGACGCAACCGTTCTCCGGCACGCAGCGCGGGTAGCACCAAACCGCCTCCAGAGTCCAGGGTGATGAGCCGGCTTCGACAAGCGCGAGACTCCACCGCCGCCATGGCTCGCAAAAAGGTGCTTTCAAAGTCCGAAGAGATGCGACCCTGGAACGCCACCGAACAATCTCCCTGATCGGTCATCACGGTGACGAAGCGACCTTCGGCATATTCAAAGAGTTGCGTTTGCTCGGTCCACCCTGGCAAAGATCGAGGTGCCGTGCTTGCACACCCCACCAAAGCAGTGAAGGCGGTCGCCACACCAAGCAGAGCGCGCCAAGACGAGATCCAGGTCATGCTCAGATCTTACGGCACCTGGGGTCAACGACGCGCGGGCAAAAAGTTCAACACCAAACCCAGCATCACCAAGCCCGCAGCGGCCAACTTCCACAGTGGCATGGACTCACCCATCCACCAAGCAGAGGCCGCCATGCCAAAGACGGGCACACCCAAGGCCAAGGGAGACACCGTGGCTGCCGGGTGCCTGGCCAACAACCAGGCCCAGGCTGCATAGCCGAACAAGGTGTTCCCCAAGGCCTGCCAAGCGATGGCTAACCACGTCGATCCGTTCGCAGCTTTCAAGCCCTGCACCAGCGCTTGGGGCCCCTCAAAGACCACCGACATCAAGATCAAGGGCGGTACCGCAAACCCACTGCTCCACACCACATAGCCCAACATGTCGACGCGTCCAGCCCGACGGGCCACATGGTTGCCGGCGGCCCAACACAAGGCGGCGGCCAACACCAAGGCCAAACCCGTGGGTGTGGCACTGCCATCGGTGAAATGCAAAATCGTCCACAAACCCGCTGTGGCCAGGATCAGGGCCACCCCTTGACGCACCTGCAAGCGCTCACCGTGCTCCCACATGGCCCAGGCGATGGTGAAAAACACCTGTGTTTGCACGACCAAGGATGCCAGCCCGGGAGAAATCCAACCCGACAGGGCCAAGAAGAGCAAGCCAAATTGTCCGACTCCAATGAGCACGCCGTAAGTGGCCAAGGAGGCCCAAGACACGGGAGGTCGCGCCACAAAAAAGACCGCGGGGCAAGCCGCCAAGAAGAACCGCACCGCGGCCAAGGCCAAGGCAGGCACGGTGTCCAAGGCATAGCGAATCACTACAAAATTGGTACCCCACACAGCCACCACCAGCAAGGCCAGCCCTGCGTGACGAAGCGGAAGTGAGGTAGCGGGTCGTGTGATCCTCAACGCGGAGCCCCGCAACGTGCAGGCCGCGAAGGTGGCGGCTTACTGCCAGGCCGCAGTGGAGCTCGGCCTGGCGCCGCGGCCAGTTCTTCGTAGGCCACACGCTGGAGAGCTTGCGCCTCTTCAGTGGACAGGCCCAACTCGAAGGCCGAGCATTCGCCCGCTCCCAGAGTTCTCGGATCGATGCCGCTGAGATGCCCGAATATCACCAAGGCCTCCAGGTAGTAACCTCGGTCGCTGGCATGGTAATGGTCAGCGGCCCACAAGTTTATTTGCCCTGCCGCAATTCCATCGTACGGGTTGGGATCCGCAATGCCCAGTGCGAATGCACGGTTCCAGGCCTGACCCACCGGAATGACTCCCATGGCATCCGCGACCACCGCGGCTTGATCGTAGGCGGCACGCAAGTCCAGTGCCATGGCCTCTATGGGCCGCCCAGCCCAAGCACCACCGGCGCGGTAGACCTGATCCGCTCGAGACCAGGTGGACAGCAGGTGAATGTGGACCTTGGGGTTGCCCACGCGCAGCAGGCTTGCGACTTGCTTCGCGCCATCGATCAGCCGGGTGGGATCGCGCGGGCGTTGAGCGTCCAGAGTGCTGTAGCCATGCATCACGACCCAATCCCAAGATTTCTGTAGCAAGTCTTGTCGTTGGGTGGCATGGAAATCAAAATTGCTGCCACCTTTCAATTCCAAGGACACATCGATGTCGAGCCCTTGTTGCTGAAAAAAGCTCTTCACCAAGGCCGGCACCGCCCCCACACCGTCTCCATTGAGATCAGTGACCGTGTCTGCCCGATAAAACCGCACCGCTGACCCCGCACCATAGAGGAAGCTGTTTCCCACGAACAGCAAGCGGGGCGCCGCTTGGGCCAGACCGCACAGCATTGGGAGCAAGGCCAGCATTCCACAAAACAACACGAAAGGACCCGTGCGGATTCCAATGGATGGGCGGCGTACGACAGACTTCATGAGGTCAATTATGAATCCCCAGGCCAAGTCATTAGCCGTTACGATATTCGGTGTGACCACCTCTTGGACATCTGCTGCCCATGAACGCTCGACTTCAATGTTTTTGCCAGCTCGCCGATCTGAGCGGCTCTGCCGGATGGATGACTCAGACGCGCCGGCACATCCACCAGCACCCTGAGCTCTCGTTCAAAGAAGAGAACACCGCCGCGCTGGTGTCCCAAAACCTCAAAAGCTGGGGCTGGGACGTGACCGAAGGAGTCGGGGGTCACGGTGTGGTGGCAACTCTGACCTGTGGCACCGGGACCAAGCGGATCGCTTTGCGCGCTGACATGGATGCCTTGCCCATCCAGGAAAGCACGGGCAAGCCTTATGCAAGCCAACATGACGGTGTCATGCACGCCTGTGGCCATGATGGGCATACCACCATCTTGCTAGGTGCTGCCGAGCACCTGGCCAAGACCCGGCGGTTCTCCGGCACCGTGGACTTGGTGTTTCAGCCTGCCGAAGAAGCGGGCAAAGGCAGTGGCGCACAGCGCATGATCGAAGACGGACTGTTTGAGCGGTTTCCTTGCGACGCCATTTTTGGATTGCACAACACGCCAGGCTATCCGGCCGGCCATTTGGGATTTGGCAGCGGCCCGTTCATGTGCGCCTCTGACACCGCGCGCATCACCATCCACGGACGCGGTGGCCATGCCGCCCGCCCGCATCAAACCGTCGACCCGATCCTGATCGCCGGCAGCTTGGTGATGGCTCTGCAAAGCGTCGTGGCTCGCAATATCGACCCGCGAGACACAGCCATAGTCACCATCGGCGCCTTGCATGCAGGCTCGGCGTCCAATGTGATCCCCGACGTCGCCACGCTGGCCCTGAGCATCCGCTCCTTCGACGCCGAGGTGCGCAACCAACTGGAAAAGCGCATCAAAGCGCTCGTCACCTCCCACGTGGAAGGCTATGGCGGCACAGTGACCATCGATTACGAGCGTGGCTACCCCGTGGTGGTGAACAGCGACGCAGAAACCGAATTTGCGCGACAGGTGGCCGAAGAACTGGTCGGCCCCGACAAGGTCATCGCACCCTTCCCGCCCGTCACGGGCAGCGAGGACTTCGCCTATTTCCTGCAAAAGAAGCCCGGTTGCTTCTTGCGCCTGGGCAATGGCGAAGGGGGTGCCATGCTGCACAACCCACAATACGACTTCAACGACGAGGTGTTGACGGTCGGGGCGGCCTACTGGACGCGCCTGGTGGAGCGGTACTTGGAAGCCTGACGCTCATCCAAAGCAAAGCGCCGGTGCGTCGCCCTGAGGCGAATCACCGGCGCTGGTGTTTGGGGCTGGAAAGTTATTTAACGGCCAGCACCCACTTGACCAGTTGCTCGGCCTCAGCCGGAGTCACGGCGTTGGCAGGCATGGGCACGGGGCCCCACACGCCAGAACCGCCCTTGATGACCTTTTCGGACAACTTCTTGACGGCGTCTTTGTCTTTGGCGTACTTGGCCGCCACTTCCTTGTAAGCAGGGCCGACCACCTTGGTGGCCACCTGGTGGCAGGCCATGCAGCCCTTCTTCTGGGCGAGCTCTTGGCTGGCAAAAGCGCCAGTGGCGCCCACGGTCAACAATGCAGCAATGAGAAGTTTGTTCATGATGGTGCGTTTAAAAAGTAAATGGAAGGGAAACGAGGGGACAAAATCGATCAACCTTCAATTATAGGAGGCTGCGTACATCACGGCAGGAAAGCTCACCATCCAGGCCCAAAAGAACCGGTTGAGCCCGAAGAAGAAAAACACCAAGAAATGGAACAGCGCCGCGACGACACAGAAGGCCACGGCCAGCCTCTCATCCAGCAGCGCTGCCGGGAAGCAGCCCTCCCACAGCGTGAAAGCCCAAGCGCAAGTTCGAGCCACCAGCGGACGCCGAAACACGCTGTCAGGGCTCAAGGGTCCGTAGACCCCCGTGTCCAAGAATGCCGGCAAGGCGGCGCCTGTGCGCCATTCACGGCGCATCAGTTTGACCCAGCCTGACACGAAATACGAGGTGAGCGAATGCAGGGTCACGTACCAAAGCGCCACCCGCCACCCTTGAGCCGGGTCCGTCCACTGACCCACCGCGTGCGCCAGGAGCAGGCCCGTCAAAGCGACCAAGGTCATGAAGTCGCTGCCCCCATTGAAAGCCCCTCTCCACCGAAACAGCAGCAGCAAGCCGATCACGAACAACACCCAAGCGCCCGCCCCTGGCAAATAGCCCAGCATCAACACCACGGCCAAAAGGCCACGTACGCCGAGCATCAGCCGATACGCAAGGGGTCGAAACAAGCCGTCGAGCAGGCTCAAGAACCATCGAGGATGGGCTGGTACTTCCGTGCGTTGAATAGACCAGTCGCTGACGCGATCCCGTTGTTGGACCTTCAGATACTCCAGGGTTTGCAAGCACAGGCTCCAGCCGAGCAGCACTTCAAACAGTCGGACGGCCAAGCTGAAGGTCATGCGTGGAGCACCGGCGAGCGCAACATGCAATGGACGGGTGCCGTCGGTGTCTCTTCCAAACGCACCTCAAACTGATACGCCTCCGCGCCCGCCGGCATGGCCGAGTGCGCCAGACGGCTCACCAACCGGTAGCTGACCTGTTGCATCAACTCAACTCCTGCCTCCTGTTCACCGCTCTCCGGCAGACGGTTGATGTCATGGGCCAGATGGTCCACCAGGTTCTGATGATTGAGTGCCAAATTGACGTCGGGGTTGTGCACCAAGTGCATCAAACGTCGGCGGGCTCGGGGGTACACCAGCTGCCACGGCGTCCACGTGCCTGACGGCATCCGACCTCGCACGTAAAGACGCGGCGGTCGGCCCACCGCGTGATAGAACTTCCAATTGGGAAAGAAGGCCCGCAAGAAGAACCACCACGGGCCATCCAGCTCACGGGTGCGGCTGCGCATGGCCCAGACCAGCAGGGCCAGGTAGGCCACAACAATATAGACGGTCGTTTCCATAGAAGCCAAGACGGTTTATCGCAAGGTGCCTCGCGCAGTCATGGCCAGCCCATCTCCCGGTCCGCTGGCCCACATGTCCAACGCACCGTCGTTGACCCGGCCAAAAATGCGAATGGTTTGTCCTGAGAAAAGCGGACTCACACCTCTGAACTCGAAAGACGCCAAGCCACGCCCTGTCTTTTGCACGCAGAACTGTTGCATGAACGTCGCCGTCAACGGGCCATGCATCACCAGATTCGGGTACTCCTCGACGCGTTGAGCGTAGTCCAGATCGTAATGAATACGATGCCCATTGAAAGTGAGTGCAGAGTATCGAAACATCAAAGTCGGGTCAGGCACCACGTCAAAGCTCCACTCTGCATGCTGGGGAGCGGGGGTTATCGCTGGACTCTTCGCCATCCCAGGGCTGACCTCTCGGTACACGATGTCTTGCTCTTCAGAAATACAAATCACGCCATCGCAAAAGGTGCGATGACTCACCGTCACAAACCACAGAGCGCCCGTTCTCCCGACCTTGTGTTCGATCTTCTGGATGGAGCTGACTCTTTGAGCAAGAGCACCTACAGGCAGGTCCGAGAGGTATGAGATGCGGCTCCCAGCCCACATGCGGCGCGCGTTCTCGATAGGGGGTAAAAAACCTCCACGCCGAGGATGACCATCGAGGCCCAGTTGACTCCTGCGGACGACAGGATTGAAAAACAGCCAATGCCAACCCGCTGGCAAGGGCTCACCGGGCTGCGGACTGCGGTCCCAATCGAGGGTGGCTGCCATGGCTTGCACTTTGGAGACCGATATCTCTTCTTCGAAGCGTTCTTCGCGACCGATCCAGTCTTCATAGAGCGTCGACATACGAGGAATCCTGCACCTGTCAGTCAATCAACGCCCCACCCATGTGAAACGGGTAAGGCCCCTCAAAGTCGCCGACGGGGCGGGTGTGGCTGATCAAACCTGCACCGGCCTCCCATGCATGGATGCGAAAGCCGCCGGGTTCCAGGTTCCATTTCGAAGCCGCGTCGGGGTGCAGGTCCAAGACAACTTGGTGAGCCGGCGCCGGACAGGTGGAGGCCAGCGTGCCCGCAAAACGCACGTCGATGGCACGATGCAAATGTCCGCAGATGATGCGCTCCACGTTGTCATAACGCGAGACGATTTGCGCCAAGGGGTCACGCCCCTGCAGGAGTCCGATTTTGTCCATGTGACCGATCAAGGTCGTGAACGGCGGGTGGTGCATCGCGATAACCACCGGGCGATGCCGCGAAGACTCCAGGGCCGATTCCAACCACTGCAGGCGCGCCTCACACAGGGTGCCATGGCTTTGCCGTGGGGTGGTGGTGTCCAAGGCAATGAGCTGCAAATCGCCCACGGGCACGCTGTATTGCAAAGGCCCTTGCGACCCCAGATACGCGTGGTCGGGGAATGAGGCCCGCATTTGCGCCGGATCATCGTGGTTGCCCGCCAGCAGATAAACGGGGCACTGCAGCGGTGCCAAGAGTTGGCGCAAATGGTCGTACTCTTGTGGCCGACCAAAGTCGGTCAAGTCGCCCGTGAGCACGACAGCAGTGGGGGCTTGCGGACAGGCTTGCACCGTCTCAATGGCGCGCTGCAAATAGGGCGCCGTGTTCAATCGGCCGTAGGCCAGGCGTCCTGGCTCTCGGATGTGCAGATCGGTGATTTGAAACAGCAGTGTGGTCATGAGGCGGGATCGCAAGCCAAGAAGGCAGCAGGTTCGATCGACAAGGTCACGGTGTCGCCCACTTGGAACGTACTGTCTCGTGAGGCATCGATCATGAGCGCGATGCCTTCTTCAGTGGTCAACTGCAAGCGAATGTGATCTCCCAAAAACGTGCGGTGAGTCACTTGTGCACGACCTCCCAGGGGTAAATCCGCTTCGCTGGGCGCGAGCCGAATATCTTCAGGACGGACCAACACCTCGGTGGTCGTGGCATCTATGTGTTGAGGCGCCGACATCCAGTGGCCCCCCAACATCACACCCACCTGTCCTTGAGGATTTCGGGTCACCGGCAAACGATTCACGCGGCCCAAAAACGTGGCCACAAAGGTGTGGGTGGGTGAGCGGTACAACGATTCGGCCGTGCCCACTTGCACCACCCGGCCTGCTTGCATCACCGCCAATCGGTCCGCAATGGCCATGGCCTCTTGCTGGTCGTGAGTGACATGAATCGCCGTGATGGACAAGCGCCGCAGGAGATCGGCCAATTCATCACGCAAGGAGTCTTTGAGCTTGGCGTCCAAGGCGGTGAGTGGCTCGTCGAGCAACAGCACCTTGGGACGCACTGCAATGGCACGGGCCAGCGCCACACGTTGTCGTTGCCCCCCAGACAACTCCCTCGGGCGCTTGTGTGCCAGGCCGTTGAGTCGAACCAGATCCACCAATTCACCCACGCGACGTCGAATCTCAGACTCTGCAGTCCCCCGAATGCGCAAGCCATAGCCGATATTGGCTTCGACGCTCATCTGAGGAAACAGCGCGTAGTGTTGAAACACCATGCCGATCTCGCGGCGCTCCACACTCAGCCGGGTCACGTCCTGGTCACCAAACCACAACGACGACCCCTCGTCAGGGATCTCCAGCCCTGCCACCAGGCGCAGCAGCGTGGTCTTGCCGCAACCCGAAGGGCCCAGCAGCGCCATCACTTCACCGGGTTCGATATCGAGGTCGGTCGGTAGCAGTCCGCGCGTGCCGTCAGGGTAGGTCTTGGCGCAAGACCGAATGCGCACCGCCGTGGCTTCAATGGGCATATCGTTTCTCAGTGACAGTGGCAGCGAGTTGCAAGAGCCATAACATGGGCAGCACGACGACCAAAAAGACGCCGGTGTAGGCCGAGCCGATTTCAATGCGCATGGAGGCATAGCTGTCAGCCAGGCCCACCGGCAAGGTGCGTGTCAACGGTGTGTGCAGCATCCAGGTCAGGTTGAACTCACCAATCGACAAGGTGAACACCATCAAGCTGCCGCTGACGATAGCGGGCAGCACGGCTGGGACCAAGATGCCCAAAAAGCGCTGCCCAAACCTGGCGCCCAGCGTCGAAGCCGCTTCTTCCAAGGCCACAAGCTCGTGCCGACGAAACGAGGCTGCCACGGTCCTCACCATGAAGGGCAAGGTGAACACCATGTGTCCCACCAGCACGAAGAAAAAGCTTTGCCGAAAACTTCGCACTTGACCATAGGCCAAGATCAAAGCCAAGGCCGTGGCCAGGCCCGGAACAGCCACGGGCAGGGTCAGCAGCTCTTCAAACCATGCCGTCCAGCGCTGGCGTGACCGGGCCAAGGCATAGGCTGCAGGGACGCCCAGGAGAACATTGCCCGCCACCGCCGAAGCCGCGATGAGCACCGAAGCCACCACCGTATTGCCATAGCCTTCCCATACCTCCCACAACCAGCGGGTGGTGAAGCCACTGCGCCAGCCGGTGCTGTAGTTCTGCACCAGCCCCGCTGAGACCGACAGCAAGATGGGCCCGATCATGAACACGGCCAACAACAAGGTCCACATCAGCAAGATGGGAGAACGCTTCATGCCTCAAGCCCCCATGGCCGCTTCGCCACCCCAGCGACGCGCCAGAGCCAATGCCGCCCAGGTGACCAGCCCCAGCGCAATGGACAGCGCGGCAGCCAAGGGAAAGTTCGCGTAATTGGTGAACTCGTTGTAAATGGTGATGGGAATCACCTCAAACTTACTGGCCAGTGTGAAGGCCGTGCCAAACGCCCCCATGGAGGTGGCGAACACAATGGCCCCACACGCCAACGTGGCCGGGGCCAGTTCCGGCATCCAGACATCGCGCACGATGCGCCACCTCGACGCCCCCAAAGATCGAGCCGCTTCCTCCAAGGCCAGGTCCATGGCCTGTGCCGCCGCCACATACGACGCAATCGCACGCGGCAGCGAGAAGTACAGGTACGCCAGGAACAGGCCCAACAACCCATAGGCAAAGGTCCAACGCCCCCACCCCAGGTCATCGGCCCAAGTGGCGATCAATCCTTGACGCCCCCCCAACAAGATGAAGAAGAATCCGATGATCACTCCGGGGAACGACAAGGGCAAGGTCAGCAAGGACAGCAGTACCTTGCGACCGACAAACTGGGCACGTGCCAAGAAAATGCCCACGGAAGCACCCAGCACCAAGGTGAGCGCGGTCACACCGATGGACAACATCAAGGTGTTCAGCAAGCTCGAGAGGTATTTGGCTTCGGTCAACACCGCAAAGTAAGTGGCCCAGCCCTTGTCGGCCGGCAAGGTGAGCAGCCGCACAATGGGAAGCAGCCAAAAGGCCGCAAAAAAAGCGAAGGCCGGCGTGAGGCACAGCACCCACCAGCCTCGTTGCGCATGGTTGACGTCGCGCCGCACCGTATGCACGCTGCCTGGGTGCGACGCATGCGCCATGCTTACTGCACTTCCTTCAGGTAGCGCTCAGAAAAGCCTTTTTGCACGTCGGCCATCTTGCCGTAATCCACGGTTTTGGCACGCGCGTATTCACTGGCCGGCAGGAATCGTGACTGCACCTCTTTGGGCACTGAACTTGCTCGAACCGGGCGCAAGAAGGCATTGGCCCAAATCGCCTGTCCTTCATCCGACAGCACAAAGTCCAACACCTTTTTGCCGTTTTCGGCATTTGGGCTCTTGTTGACCAAGCTCATCACATACGGGACGACCAGCGTGCCTTCGCTGGGGATCACAAACTCCACATTGGCCTTGTCCTTGTACTTGGCACGGTAAGCGTTGAAGTCATAGTCCAGCAATATCGCAATCTCGCCCGACAGCACACGCGCATAGGAGGTCTGCTTGGGCACGATCGGCTCATTCTTCTTCAGCGCCTTGAAGTACTCCATGGCCGGACCGAAGTTGTCCAAGGTGCCGCCGCGCGCCTGGTTGATGGCCACCGCACCCACATAGCCCACAAATGCCGACGGGGGATCCAGATAGCCCACCAAGCCCTTGTAGTCGGGCTTGAGCAGGTCGGCCCAAGACTTGGGAATCGGTTTGCCCTTGAGCGCGTCGACGTTCACCATGAAGCCCAAAGTGCCTGAATGGATCGTGAACCAAGCGCCGTCCGGGTCTTTGAGACCTGCCGGAATGTCATTCCACGCCGCAGGCTTGTACCCTGTGACCACGCCCTCCTTCTTGGCCTGGATGCCAAAGGTCACGCCCAAATAGGTCACATCGGCAACGGGACTGGCTTTTTCGGCCACCAGTTGGGCCAACGATTGGCCCGAATTCTTGTTGTCGGGTGGTACGGTGACACCGGTACGTGCCTTGATGGCTTTGAGCTGCGAGCCCCAATCGGCCCATTCCGGTGGACAGTTGTAGCAAATGGCCGTCTGCGCCATGACCGCTCCGCTGGCCAGACCGAATGTGAGCAGGCCCCATCGAGCCCAGGTTTTCAAGTGCTTCACCATGCTGGTTCCTCTGTGCGTTGAATTGAGACCGAAAGTGATTGTCCACGAGACAAGGGTCGCCTCCGATCGTGACGGCATTGTGAAATGCTTGGGACCGAAGTGGCATCGGGAATACCCACGAGATATCACCGGTCGCCCATCTTGGGTACAAGGTGCCGACGTCTAGGTCGTCGCGCCTGCACGCGGCGTGCCTTTGCAGCATATTGACCTCATGTTTCAATATTTGGACCTTTGAACAGGGCGTCACTCTTCATTTTTATCCATCAACTTTTCGCCAAAGACGCTTCCTCACAGCGATTTAAAAGTCCACATACTGGACTCTTTAAACCCTGACATTTGACATCTCTGCAGCGACCCGATAACGTGATCAGCGCTTGTTTACAGGAGAAGCGCCATGACCTCCACGACGTCGCGTTCATTCGTTCGAATCGCCCTCGCCATGCTGTGCAGCGCGGCCGCTTTGTTCACAGCACCGGCCGCCCAGGCGCAAGCCTGGCCCAACAAACCCATCAAGATGATCGCGCCCGTTCCACCCGGCGGCGGCGTGGACATCTTGTCGCGAGCGATCGCGCAAAAACTGCAGGCGGCCTTTGAGGTGCCTGTGCTGGTGGAGAACAAAGCCGGCGCCAGTGCGCTGGTGGGGACCGACTTCGTGGCCAAGTCGCCCGCCGACGGCAACACCTTGCTCATGGGCTATTCGGTGTTGGCCACCAACAAATACCTGGTCAACAACCTTCCCTACGATCTGGAGCGCGACCTGATCCCGGTGATTTACGTGGGCTACATCCCGCTCATGCTGGTCACGCCACCGGCCTTCGCCCCGAACAATGTGGCGGAGTTGATTGCGCTGCTCAAGGCCAACCCCAATAAATATTTCTATGCCTCCGGCGGTGCTGGGGCCGGTGCACATTTATCGGCCGAAATGTTCAAGCACATGACAGGCACCTCGATCACCCACGTGCCCTACAAGGGCAATGCGCCGGCCCTGGCCGATGTAGTGGGTGGGCAAGTGCCCATCATGTTTGACACGATGACCACGTCGCTGCCGTTAGTGCGCAACGGCAAGCTCAAAGCTTTGGCCACCACAGGCCCCAAGCGTTCTGCGTTGGCTCCGGAGTTGCCCACCATGATTGAAGCGGGCGTCCCTGGATTTGAAATGAGCGCGTGGTACATGGTGTTTGCGCCTCGCAAGACGCCTGCGGACGTCATTGAAAAGCTCAATGTCGCCATCAACAAGGCCATCACCGACCCCGCACTGGTCAAGCAAATGACCGAGATGGGAGTGACCTTTGTAGGCGGCGCTCAAGCCCAGGCCGATCAGTTCCTGAAGAGCGAGGTTTCGCGCTGGGGCACGGTGATCAAGGCAGCCAATATCAAGGCAGATTGACCCTCACCACCGAGTCCAACGCATGAAACTTTTTGACTTGCATTCTCACTGGGGCACCCAGGAGGGGTATGTGCTTCGCACGAAAGAAGCACTGGCCCAGCAAAAGAGCACCTGGAACTCCAACCCAAAATACGACACCGAAGAAGAAATGGCCGCGTACTTGCGAGCTCAACAGGTGCGAACGATTTTGGACTTCGGGTTTACCAAGACCTTGCCTCTGGACGAGGTGGTGCCACTGCACGACTACGCGATCCGCACACAAGCCCGCTACAGCGACTGCATCTTCGGGCTGTGGTTGCAGATCGACCCTCGCCTGGGCAAAGCCGGTGCCGACGAACTCGACCGTTGCATTCGGGCCAGTCGAGGTTTCGTGAGCTTTTGCATATCGGGCTCCGGCATGGGTTTTCCAGCCAGCGATCCCATTTACCGCCCGTTTTTTGAGGTGGCGCTGGCCCACAACCGGCCTGCGCTGGTGTTGGTGGGCCACACCGGTGCGGGCGCAGGGTTGCCGGGCGGGGGTGGGCTGAAGTTGGATTTGTGCCACCCGCGCTATGTCGACGAGTTGGCCATCGACTTTCCCACCCTGCCCATCGTCACAGGTCGACCCGCATGGCCTTGGCAAGACGAGATGATTTCCATCATGATCCACAAGCCCAATGTGTGGAGCGAACTGCATGGCTGGAGCCCCAAGTACCTGACAGACCCCTTCAAAAAGGAAATTCGCAGCCGCCTGAAAGATCGCGTGATGTTCGGTGCCGACTATCCGCTTTTCCGTTACGAGCGTCTGGTGTCCGATTGGAAGGAGCTCGGTTATACCGATGACATTTTGGAGCGCGTGTTCTATCGCAATGCCGAACGCCTGTTTGGGGTCGCGGCCAACGCCTCCTCCTGATTGCACGGGGTCACCAAGGATGGATCTCTCACTCCAAGGACGCACAGCTCTCGTCGGAGGCGCAAGCCAGGGCATTGGCTTTGCGATCGCATCGTTGTTGGCAGCAGAAGGCGCGAATGTGGCCATGGTGGCTCGCAAAGAAGAGCCCTTGCACGACGCCTGCGAGCGCATTGCGCGTGCCCATGGGGTTCGAACCTGGGCGATACCGGCTGATATCCGCAAAGCCGTGGATTGCCAACGCATTTTGGACGAGGTGACCCGTCAATGTCCCCCCGTGGACATTTTGGTCAATAACGACGGTGCGCCGCCTTTGGGCGACATTGAATCGTTTGATGACGTCGCCTGGTCGCGAGCGGTGGAACAAAACCTCATGAGTGTGGTGCGCTTGAGCCGAGGTGTCTTGCCCGGCATGCGCCAGCGCGCATGGGGCCGCATTGTCAATATCACGGCCTTGTCGGCGATTCAGCCCATTGCGCGCTTTGGGCTGTCGGTCGCCACCTGGGCGGGGGTGATTGGCTACGCCAAGACACTGGCCTTGGAGGTGGCTGCCACAGGCGTCACCGTGCACACGATCTGCCCGGGCCGCATCGACACGGCTCGCTTGGGCACGGTGTTCGGTGCGGGGCAACCCGGTGCGGTCGACGACGAACAGCGGATCAAGATGCTGCAGCAAATTCCCATGGGCCGTGTGGGTCAGCCTGACGAGATTGCAGGCTTGGTCGCGTTCCTTTGCAGCCCTTGGGCTGCTTACACCACGGGCGCTGTGCACCATGTGGACGGTGGACGCCGCAGCAGTTTGATTTGAAGGCGCTCCATGGACAACCACCCCCTCGATCCCGACCACGTGCCTTGGTACTTCAGGTCCTTGGACTTTGAGAAGTTATGGCGAGACTACCCACCACCGCCCAACTTCTTCCACATGACAGCACGCTTGTCACGAGATGAGTTGCGGTCTCGCCAGGAGCAGCGTTTCTTGCAAACCATGAAACGCGGATGGGAGATCCCGTTCTTTCAGCGTCATTGGACTGAGCATGGGATGGAGCCCGGTGATATCCGGACG